>CAXNKO010000348.1:0-3323 GCA_964202685.1 Caulobacterales bacterium | reverse complement strand
CCGCGGGACAGGCCCGCGGGTGACGATCCGGGGTGGGGGGTGGCCGAACCCGTCCCCCGACGAAGCACCGGCCGGGCGATCGCCTAGCCCTGCGGCGTCACTTCGATCAGCCGGGCGTCCTTCAGGTCACGGATCTGGGCCTTCAGCGCCGCCGCAGTCTCCGCGGTCAGCGTCGCCGGGTCGATGTCGACGCCCTGGCTGGCGATCAGCCGGGTCACATGCACCTTGCCGCCGACCACGCCCCAGATCTCGGCGCGGCCGTCGAAGTCGCTTGAGACCATATAGGCCGCCACCTCGGCCACCGGCTGCACCGGCATTTCCGCCGCGCGGCCGGTGGCGTCGAAGCCCGGCAGCTCCAGCATCCATTTGGTCATGTTGGTCAGCGCCCCCGGCGAGATCACATTGATCAATATCCCCGCCCGGTCGGCCTCCAGGGTGGCGGAGGCGGCGAGGCCGTGCATGGCCGCCTTGGTCGCCCCATAGACCGCGAAGCCGATGTTGCCGCCGATGCCCGCGCCGGAGGTGGTGAGCAGGATGCGGCCGTATTTCTGCGCGCGCATAGGCGCCATGGCCGCGCGCACCGGCTCCACCGAACCGAACACATTGATGTCGATGGTGTCGCGCATGTCCTGCTCGGACTGTTTGTGCAGCACCGCGCGGGGGCCCACGGCGGCGTTGCACATCAGGATGTGCAGGCCCCCGAACGCCGCCAGCGCCTGGTCCACCATCCGCTGGCCGGCGCCGTCGGCCTCGATGGAGTCGTAGTTGGCCACCGCCTCGCCCCCCGCCGCCCGGATGGCCGCCACCACATGGTCGGCGCTGCCAGTGGTCTCGCCGGCATGCTTGCGGTTGTTGACCACCACCTTGGCGCCCCGCGCCGCCAGGGTCTCCGCATAGGCCCGGCCGATGCCCTTGCCGGCCCCGGTGATCAGCGCCACCTGCCCGTCGAACCTGATCATCGGTCGTTCCCTTCCACTGCCGCCCAGCCCTTATGGCGGCGCGACAGCGGCGGTTCAATGTGCGAAGCGGAGCCCATGGCCTGGATACGCCAATACGATGAACCCGAGCCCCAGCGGGTGAACCGCTGGCTGGCGCAGAACGGCATCTGTTCCCGGCGCGAGGCCGAGGGCCTGATCGCCCGCGGCCTGGTCTCAATCGACGGCGAGCCGGTGAGCGACCCCGGCCGCAAGATCAGCGCCGGCCAGACCCTGACCCTGGCCGACGACGCAGCGGCGCCGGCGGCGATGACGGTGATCCTGCACAAGCCCCTGGGCGTCGTCTCCGGACAGCCGGAGCCCGGCGAGGTTCCGGCGGTGCGGCTGTTGACCCGGGCGGCGCTGCTCGGTGAATGCGACATCATCCCCGACCGCGACACCCGGCTGGCCCCCCTCGGCCGCCTCGACAAGGACAGCCGCGGCCTGCTGATCCTCTCCCAGGACGGCGTGATGGCCAAGGCGGTGATCGGGCCGGCCTCGGAGATGGAAAAGGAATATCTGGTGCGGGTGACCGGCCCGGTGAGCCATCGCAAGCTGCGGCTGCTGCGCCACGGCCTCAGCCTCGACGGGCGCACCCTGAAACCCGCCCGGGTGCAGGTGGTGGAGGACCAGCTGCTGCGCGTCGTGCTCACCGAGGGCCGCAACCGCCAGATCCGCCGCATGTGCGACCTGGTGGAGCTGCGGGTGACAGACCTGCTGCGGGTGCGGATCGGCGCCCTGGCCCTGGGCGACCTGCCGGAGGGCCGCTGGCGGCCGCTGACCCCCGCCGAGCGGGAGGCGATGCTGGGCGGCTGAGGCTACAGCTCCTCGACGAACACCACGCCGGGGGCGGACTTGATCGCGCCGCGCACCGCCCCGTCCAGCTGGAACCGGCCCGGCAGCTTCAGCTCCACCTCGCGGCCGCCCTCGACCACGCTGACCAGCACGATCTCGCCGCCCCGGGGGCTGGCCTCCAGGCGCAACTTCAGCGCCTCGATCTCGGCGCTGCGCGGGGCGAAGTGGACCCGCAGACTGGCGGTGGCGTTCTCCACCGCCCGCTCGATGGGCTCGGCGTCGTCGCCGAAGAAGCGCACCTCGCCGTCCTTGGCCTTGGCGCGCACCTTGATGGCCACGGCCCGGCCCGGCTCCAGCAGGTCGCGGCACTTGCGCAGCGCCTCCGGCGGGAACAGCACCTCATACTCGCCGGTGGGGTCGGACAGGGTGACGAAGGCGAACTTCTCGCCGCTGGACTGGGAGGCGCGCTCCTGGCGGCGGCGCACGACGCCTGCCATGCGCAGCGCCTCGGCGCCCGCCTCGGCCTTGGGGATGGCCTCGCTGAGCAGGTCGGTGCGCCGCCGGCGCAGCGCCTCCACCATGCCGTCGAGGGGATGGCCGGACAGATAGAACCCCACCGCCGCCAGCTCCTCGTCCAGCCGCTGAGCCGCGGTCCAGGGCTCGACACTGGGCAGCCGCGGCCGGGCGGCCTCGGACTGGTCGGCGCCGAACAGGCTGCCTTGCGACGAGGCGCGCTCGGCCGCCACGCTCTGGCCATAGGCGGCCAGTTGCTCGCAGGCGGCCACCACCTGGGCCCGGTTGGGGTGGATGCAATCGAACGCCCCGGCCCGGGCCAGGGTCTCCAGGGCGCGGCGGTTGACCTGTCGGGGGTCCACTCGCTCGACGAAGTCGAACAAGTCGCGGAACGGCCCGCCCGCGGCGCGCTCCGCCGCCACATGCTCCATGGCCTGGAGCCCCAGGTTGCGCACCCCGCCCAGGGCGTAGAGCACCGCGCCCTCGGCCACGTCGAAGTCGGCGCTGGAGCGGTTGACGTCGGGGGCCCGGATCGTCACCCCCATGCGCTTGGCGTCCTGGTAGAAGGCCGCCAGCTTGTCGGTGTTGGACAGGTCCAGGCTCATGGACGCCGCATAGAACTCCACCGGCGCGTTGGCCTTCAGCCAGGCGGTCTGGTAGGCGATCAGCGCGTAGGGCGCGGCGTGGGACTTGTTGAAGCCATAGCCCGAGAACTTGGCCATCAGCTCGAAAAGGGTCTCGGCCAGGTCCGCATCCACCCCGCGCTCGGCGGCGCCGGAGCTGAAGCGGGCTTTCTGGAGGTCCATCTCCTCCTTCTTCTTCTTGCCCATGGCTCGGCGCAGCAGGTCGGCCTCGCCCAGGCTGTAGCCCGCCATGATGCGGGCGATATCCATCACCTGCTCCTGGTAGACGATCACCCCATAGGTGTCCTTCAGCACCGGCTCCAGCAGCGGGTGGTAGACGTTGAGCGGCTTGCGGCCGGCCTTGGTGTCCACATAGGCCGGAATGGAATCCATCGGGCCGGGCCGGTAGAGGGAGATC
>CAXNKO010000347.1:0-3332 GCA_964202685.1 Caulobacterales bacterium | reverse complement strand
CGCAAGCGCCGGGGAGACGCCCGCGGTGTGGGCCACGGCGCCGCGGCGCCCGGCGGCGCGGGCGGCGGCTGCCTGGGCCTGGGCGACGCCCGGCTCGGCCAGGTCGCCCGGGGTCAGCGCCGCGATGACGTAGCCCTCCTCCTTCAGCGTCTCGGCGAAGGCCCCCAGCCGCTCGGCGTTGATGTCCGAGAGCACCAGGTCATGGCGGCGGCCGAGCTGGCGGGCGATGGCGCGGCCCATCCCCCCGCAGGCCCCGGTGACGATGGCGACAGGTCTGGCGACGGCCATGGCGGATCCTTTCGTTTTGCGCCGCTACCCTAGCGCAAGGGCGGCCCCGGTCCACGGTTTGTCGCCTGCGCGCTTGTGGGGGCCATGCCAGTCGCTCTAAGATCATTTTCACATGGGAAGGGCGCCGTCCTGAGCGCGCCCACGGAACTACCGGACATAAGGGAGCCTCAGTGTCTCAACTCAACTATCTTGCGCCGACCACGGCGGAGGCGGCGGTGAAGGCGCTTGCGGCCGCCGGCGCGCGTCCGCTGGCCGGCGGCACCGACCTCTTGGTGCAGGTCCGCGCGGGCCGCGCCCGGCCCAGCGTCATGGTCGATCTGAAGCGCATCCCCGCCGCCTGCGGCATCCGCAATGAGGGCGGCGCCTTCATCATCGGCGCCGCGGTCTCCGGCGCCGAGCTCTCCGAACATGCCGGCCTGTGCAAGGCCTGGCCGGGCGTGGTGGAGGGCGCGAACCTGATCGGCTCCACCCAGATCCAGGGCCGCGCCACCATGGCCGGCAACCTCTGCAACGGCTCGCCGGCCGCCGACAGCGTCCCGGCGCTGATCGCCGCGCGGGCCATCTGCGTGGTGGTGGGGCCGAACGGCCGCCGGGAAGTCCCGGTGGAATCCATTCCCACCGGCCCCGGCAAGACCTCGCTGGCCCAGGGCGAGTTCGTGCTGGAGATCCGGTTGCCGGTCCGGCCGGCCCGGGCGTCGGACGCCTATCTGCGGCTGATCCCGCGCACCGAGATGGACATCGCCGTGGCCGGCGCCGCGGTGAACCTGGTGCTCGACGCCGCCGGCGTGGTCACCGAGGCGCATGTGTCCCTGGGCGCCGTGGCCCCCACCGCCCTGCATGTGGCCGCCGCCGGCGCGGCCCTGGTGGGCTCCAAGCTGGAGCACGCGGCGCTGGCCAAGCTCGACGCCGCCGCCCGCGCCGCCTGCCGCCCGATCAGCGACAAGCGCGGCACCGTCGAATACCGTACCAAGATCGCAGGCGTGCTGGCCCGGCGCGCGGCGCAGATCGCCTATGACCGGGCGGGGAAAGCCTGATGAGCAAGACACACGTCACCACCACCATCAACGACGACGCCGTCGAATTCCTGGCCGCGCCGGGCGCCACCCTGCTCGACGCCCTGCGCGACGAGGTGGGCCTCACCGGGTCGAAGGAAGGCTGCGGCTCCGGCGACTGCGGGGCCTGTTCGGTCATCGTCGACGGCCGCCTGGTCTGTGCCTGCCTGATGCTGGCCACCGAGGCCGAGGGCCGCCGGATCGACACCATCGAGGGCCTGGCCAAGGACGGCCACCTGCATGCGGTGCAGCAGAAGTTCCTGGAGCACGCCGCCCTGCAGTGCGGCTTCTGCACGCCGGGCCTCTTGATGGCCTCCAAGGCGCTGCTGGACGCCAACCCCAACCCCACCGAGACAGAGGCCCGCTACTGGCTGGCCGGCAACCTCTGCCGCTGCACGGGCTACGACAAGATCATCAAGGCCGTGCTCGACGCGGCCGCCGAACTTAGACAAGCGAGGGTCGCATGAGCGAAGTCCTGGACAAACCCACCCTGAAGGTCGTCGGCACCCGGCCGATCCGCCCCGACGGGGCCGACAAGGTCACCGGCCGCGCCCTCTACGCCGCCGACTACGCCATGCCCGGCCAGCTGGTGGGCAAGATCCTGCGCAGCCCCCACGCTCACGCGCGGATCATCTCCATCGACACCAAGAAGGCCCGCGCCGTTCCCGGGGTGAAGGCGGTGGTCACCGGCAAGGACTTCCCCAATGTCGCCTCCGCCGCCATGGAAGGCGGCGAGGTGGAGGCCAACGCCCGCGACCTGGCGATGAACGTCATGGCCCGCGACAAGGTGCTCTATGAGGGCCACGCCCTGGCCGCCGTGGCCGCCACCTCGTCCGCCGCCGCCGACGAGGCCCTGGCGCTGATCGAGGTCAAGTATGAGATCCTGCCCCACGTCATCGACGTGGAGGCGGCCATGCGGCCCGACGCGCCGGTTCTGCACGAGCACATGTTCACCGAGGGCCTGGAGGAGAAGCCGACCACGGCCTCCAACATCGTCAAGCGCAACCGCATCGCCCGCGGCGACCTGGCCGAGGGCTTCGCCGCCGCCGACGTCGTCGTCGAAGGCCGCTACACCACCAAGGCCGTCCACCAGGGCTATATCGAACCCCACGCCTGCGTGGCCGCCTGGGGGTCCGACGGCCAGTGCCAGGTTTGGTGCTCCAGCCAGGGCGCGTTCATGGTCCAGACCTACACCGCCCAGGTGCTGGCGATGGAGAACTCCAACATCCGCGTCACCCCGGCCGAGATCGGCGGCGGCTTCGGCGGCAAGACCACCGTCTATATCGAGCCGGTGGCCCTGGTGCTGTCCAAGCACTCCGGCCATCCGGTGAAGATCGTCATGACCCGTGACGAGGTGTTCCGGGCCACCGGCCCCACCTCCGGCGGCGTGGTGCTGGTCAAGCTGGGCGCCAAGAAGGACGGCACGATCGTCGCGGCCAATGTGGAGATGATGTTCCAGGCCGGCGCCTTCCCGGGCTCTCCGGTGGGGGCCGCCTCCATGACCGCGCTGGCCTGCTACGACATCCCCAACCTGATGATCACCGGCTGGGATGTGGTCTCCAACATGTGCAAGATCGCCGCCTACCGGGCGCCGGGCGCGCCCATTGCGGCGTTCGGAGTGGAGTGCGCCGTGGACGAGCTGGCCCAGAAGTTGGGGGTCGACCCCATCGATCTGCGCCTGCAGAACGGCGTCAAGGACGGGGTGAAGGCGGCCTATGGCCCCACCTTCGCCAACATCGGCTACCTGCAGACCCTGCAGGCGATCAAGGACAGCCCCCACTACAAGGTCAAGCTCGGCCCCAACCAGGGCCGCGGCGTGGCCGCCGGCTTCTGGTTCAACATCGGCGGCCAGTCCACCGCGGCGATGCACGTGCAGGAAGACGGCAGCGTGGTGGTGGCCACCGGCAATCCCGACATCGGCGGCTCGCGCGCCTCCATGGCGATGATGGCCGCCGAGACTCTGGGCATCGCGGTGGAGAAGGTGCGGCCGAT
>CAXNKO010000346.1:0-3339 GCA_964202685.1 Caulobacterales bacterium | reverse complement strand
GACGAAGAAATACCGCAGGGCCGAGGAGGCGGCCAGCGACAGGGCCACCGCCCCGATCAGCAGGAACCAGCCGTCGATCTGACCGGCCGACGCCGCCGCGCCGGCCGGCGTGGTCAGGTGGTCCACCAGCAGGCGCACCGCCCCGGACATCCCCAGGGTGGCCGCGGTGGCGGCCAGCAGGAACACCAGCGCCGCCGCCGCGTCGCCCCAGCGCCGCCGGGCGAACGGCAGCAGACGGCTCAGCGCACGGACATTGCGGCTGCGGCCACGGCGTTCCCCCGCCGCCTCCAGCGCCTGGGCGAGCTCGGCCCCGGCGGTGGGGCGTCCGTCCGCCACGGCCTCGGCGGCTGATTCGGTCATGCGCCGCCGCACCCTTGATTCTGAGCTGTCACTTCGCGTATACGCCCGGCTTCCGTTTTCGCGCCCGCCGTCATGGCTGGCGCAGGCCCTACGGCCGCTCCTTTACGTCAGGCGCTCGTGCGATGAAACAAGACACCCACCCGGACTACCACTTCATCACCGTGGTGATGACCGACGGCACGTCCTATCGCACCCGTTCGACCTACGGCAAGCCGGACGCCACCCTGAGCCTGGACATCGATCCCAGGACCCACCCGGCCTGGACCGGCGGCAACCAGCACCTGCTCGACCGCGGCGGCCGGGTGTCGCGCTTCAACGCCAAGTTCGGCGCCTTCACCCGCAAGTAGGGTCGGGGGTTTCCTTCCTCGCCGGAAGGGAAGGTCTCAGGCGCCGCCGTAGGCGCTGCGCAGACGGTCAAACTGGGACAGCACCGCATTGTCCGGATCGGCGGCGTCCAGGTACATCCGCTGATCCAGGTGGCGGACGCGTTCATAGAGGCGCGCCGACCGGTCCAGCAGCCCCAGCAGCCCCGAGGGCAGCTCCTCGGCGCCTTCCGCCAGTTCCGCGCGGCAGACATCGGCGGCGTTCAGGCGATAGCGATCCTCGAAGGCCACCTCCGGCGCCATGTCGCCCTCACGCACCGCCCGCTGCACCAGCAGCCAGGAGGCCACCTGCATCAGGCGCGTGGTCAGGCGCATGCTTTCGGAGGCGTAGGCCAGCGCGGCGTTGCGCGACAGCAGCTTGGACTCCTGGCGGCCGCCGCCGTCGAGGTAGGCGGCGGTCTCCTCGACCAGCTCCATGCCCTCATTGAAGGTGCGGTCGAACAGTTCCGAGCGCGCAAAATCCTGGATCACGCCCGCGCCCTGCGGCCCGGCCGCTGCGATACCTTCAATCATTCTTCACCCACCTGCACTGCCGCCCGCCGGCACAAGGACGCGGCTGCATTGCGCAACTGCAACCCTCGTGCCACGCGAACCGGCGCCCCCCGCCCAGCCCCGGGCCTAATTCAGTCCGTCCCACGCCCGAACAGGGCGTCGGCCGCCGCCAGCACCGCGCGCTTCTTCTCGATCTGCGCGGCGGCGCGATCGATCTCGGCCTGTAGAACCGCGATTCGCTCTTCGAGTTCACCAATGCTGTAGAGATCAAGGTCCTCCCGCGCGACCTCGGTCAGCCGCTGGCCCCGCGTCACCCTGACCTCCGCCGGCTCATCCATGTCGGCGCGCTCGCATGCTTGCTGTTCCCCCAGCCCCCTGTATCAGGGTGCGGTTGGAATATTACCCCGAGACCGACCCATGAGCGAATCAAACCCCGGTGAGACCATGCGCGCCGTCGTCGTCGAGGGCGGCAAGGGGCCGGCGACAGCCCTGCGGCTGGCCGAGATTCCCCGCCCCGTCCCCGCCCCGGGCCAGATCCTGATCCGGGTGCGCGCCGCCGGCGTCAACCGCCCGGACCTGGTGCAGCGGGACGGCAATTATCCCCCGCCGCCGGGCGCCCCGGACACCCTGGGCCTGGAGGTCGCCGGCGAGGTGGTGGCCGCGGCGGGCCGCTGGAAGGTCGGCGACCGGGTCTGCGCCCTGCTGGGCGGCGGCGGCTACGCCGAATACGCCGCCGTCGACGCCCGCCACGCCCTGCCGATCCCCGAGGGGCTGGACGTCATCCAGGCCGCCGCCCTGCCGGAGACGGTGTTCACGGTCTACGCCAACGTCTTCGAACACGGGGCCCTGCATTCCGGCGAGACCCTGATGGTGCATGGCGCCACCTCCGGCATCGGCACCACGGCGATCCAGATGGGCAAGGCGTCCGGGGCCATGGTGATCGCCACCGCCCGCGGCGCCGAAAAGGCCGCGGCGGCCCTACGCCTGGGCGCCGACGCCGCCGTGGACGCCGCCACCGAGGATTTCGCCGCCGCCGCCAAGGCGCTTGGCGGCTGCGACGTCATTCTGGAAATGGTCGGCGGCGACTATTTCGCCAAGGACCTGGACGCGCTGAAGACCGGCGGCCGGATCGTGTTCATCGCCGCCCTGGGGGGCGGCCAGGTGACCTTGCCGATCATGCGGGTGATGATGAAGCGGGCGGTGATCACCGGCTCCACGCTGCGGCCCCGCGACGCCGACGAAAAGGCGCGCATCGCCGCGGCGGTGGAACGCGTGGTCTGGCCCTGGATCGCCGCGGGCAAGCTGCGGCCGGTGGTGGACCGCACCCTGCCGCTGGCCCAGGCCGGCCAGGCCCACGCGGTGCTGGAAGGCGGCCAGTTCGTCGGCAAGCTGGTGCTCATTCCTTAGCGCATCCGGCGCGGTTGCGGCGCCGGAGTCCCCCTCAATCGGCGGAGTTGATCCTCGGACCGGCCTCCGGCCGGACCCGGGGGCCGTGAGCGCCCATTGCGGTCTGGAACCCTTCCCCCTCGATGGGGGATTCACACATCGTCGGCAGATGGACTTCTTGACCCTTCTCCCCTTGCGTGAGAAGGTGGCGGCGCAGCCGTCGGATGAGGGGTCTCGCCGAGATTGCTGATGCTCCGCAACGACTTAACCGGATGGGTTGGGGAAACCCCTCATCCGACCCTGCTCCGCAGGGCCACCTTCTCCCGCAAGGGGAGAAGGGGTCAGGTCCGTGAAAGAATGAGTGTTTCTGAGATGTGTGAATGCGGTAGGCAAGCCGTGTCGGAGGGGGTCCTGCAGAGTTGGCCTGAGCGCCGAAAGCGCTACACGCCTTGCTGAAATTGAATTAAGCAAGATGTCATTTTTTTCTGCCAAGACCCCACTTCGTCGGCCGCTAATCTAGCGGCGATTTGGTTTACGTTGTCGAGTTACGGCGCTGTTACGCCAAAGTGTTACGATCATATGGGAGCGCCAGGTGGTAACCGTTCAGCTCCCCCCAGCGGCGTTGGTGCGACGGATTGAATCGCCCTGTGTTTTTTGGTGGCGCTCGGCAGCCCGGCTTGATTCCCTCCATGCATGTCGCGCAAAGATCCAGTCGATC
>CAXNKO010000345.1:0-3340 GCA_964202685.1 Caulobacterales bacterium | reverse complement strand
CCCAGCCCATGCAGCCGTTCCGGATCTCCATCCCCGAGGGCCCGGCCAAGAAGAAGGTGATCCGGCTGGCCCGGACCGACCGGATGATCGGCATCCTGCAGGTGCTGAAGTCCGGCGGCGAGAACAATCTGCACAGCCACGCCCACTTCGACGGCTTCTGGTTCGTGCTCAAGGGGCGGGTGCGGTTCTATGGCGACAACGACGTGGTGATGGGGGATTACGGTCCCTATGAGGGGGTCATGGTGCCGCGCCATGTGCCCTACTGGTTCGAGTCGGTGGGCGGCGAGGAACTGCACCTGCTGCAGGTGGAGTCCTTCGACGTGCCGCTGAGCACCCCCCAGGAGATCGCCGCCGACCGTATCAACCACCGCCCGCGCGGCGAGCACAACACCGGCCCGGACGACCTGGTGATCGTCGATGCGGCGGAGGTTTAGCCCATCCGGCACGCAGCGCGCCCCCTCCGTCACGGCTCCATGCGCGCCGCGCCACCTCCCCCTGACCGTGCTGAGCGCTGGGGGAGGACGGGAGGCCATGCTCCTGGGGGCTACCGGATTCGCAGATCTTTTTAGTTGGCCGCAGCGCGACCCCTTCTCCCTGCAGGGAGAAGGTGGCAGCCCCCGGGTCCGGCCGGAGGCCGGCCCGAGGATAAACTCCGCTGACGGATGAGGGGCTGCACGGAATTTCCGGCGTGATAACAGCGGTATATCGCCAGTCTCGGCGAGACCCCTCATCCGACCCTGCTTTGCAGGGCCACCTTCTCCCTGCAGGGAGAAGGATCAAGAAACCCATCTGCCGACGATGTGTGAATCCGATAGCATCGAGGGGGAAGGATTGCGGGGGCGCGCGGCATATACATGAGGCAATACTGCGCCCCTTGCTTCGCGCCGGGTGTATGACTAGCATCAAGCCAGGGAGCGCCATACGCCAAAACGACCGTCGGCTGGGCTAGAGTTACCAACCGAGGCGAGGCCGCTAGACCGGGATAGTTGCTTAGATCAAGACAATTAAATAGACCTTTGGGGGGAAATATATGCGAGATTATAAGCAGTTGATGGCCGACGCTGATCGTCAGTTTGGCGGCCGGCGGCAGAACAGAAACTCAGGCCGCACCAGAATAGCCTCACTGCTGTCGGGGATTTCACTGGCGCCGTTGGCGCTCGCGGGCCTGCTCAGCCAGCCCGGCGTCGCTCTGGCCCAGACCTCGGCCTCGACGATTGAAGAGGTGGTCGTCACCGCCCGGCGCCGGGAAGAAAACCTGCAGGACGTGCCGATCTCGGTGACGGCGCTCTCCCCCGAGACGCTGGAGCGCGCCAATGTCTCCAGCAGCACGGACCTGATCAAGCTGGTGCCCACGCTCAGCGTCCAGCAGGGCGCCACCGGACCCGGCACCAACTACTCCCTGCGCGGCATCCGCACCGGGGTGGTGGTCTATTTCAATGAGGTTCCCACCGCCTCGGTGGGCGTCGACGACCAGATCTGGGACCTGAGTTCAGTGCAGGCCGTCGCTGGTCCCCAGGGTACGCTGTTTGGCCGCAACTCCACAGGCGGCCTGATCCTGTTCGTGCCGAAACGCCCCACGGATACTCTGGAAGGCTATGTCGAGGCCGCGGTGGGAAGCTACAATTTCCGCCAGGCGACGGCGGTGGTGAATATGCCGTTCACCGACAATCTGAAGGTGCGCGTCGGCGCACGGATGATTCGTCGTGACGGCGTGGTCAAGAACATCAAGGGCGGACCGGATTTTCAGGGCCTGAACCGCAATGCGCTGCGCCTGTCAGTGCTGTTCGATCCGACCGAGAATATCTCCAACTACACCGTGTTGACCTACAACCAACGGGACGAAAAGCCCTACGCCCTGATCGCGTCGGGCTGGACCCGGAACGCCGGCTGTCTAACGCCCGCCCCCGGGCCCTGCCTGCCCGGCTACACCCGCGGACAACTCGCCGCCGCCGGCGACGCCCAGCAAGCGCTTGGAATTCGCAGCACCAGCACCACTCTGCCGGCCAACCAGGACAGTAAGACCTACGGCATCAGCAACGTCTTCAACTGGTCTTTGCTGGAAAACCTGACCCTGAAATATGTGGCGGGCTACCGGCGGCGCGACTCAGATGAAGCGTCGTCGAAAGCAAATCTCGATTTTCCGGTCCAGTTCGGCGCCAACCACATTTTCGCTATCCACGATCTGACCCACGAGGTTCAGCTGCAGGGCGATCTGCTGGATGACCGGCTGAGCTGGACAGCCGGCTACTTCCGGTCCCGCAACAAGGGCTTCACCGGCCTCACCTACGCCCTGCTGTTGCCGCCCGGCGGACTTCCGACATTCGCCAACTCCACATCAAACCGTAGCCGCAACCTCAACCGTTCGGAGGCGTTCTATGGCCAGGCGACCTTCGCGGTCACTGACGCCCTCAAGCTGACGGCAGGCGCCCGGTACACCAAGGACAAGGCTTGGCAGGCCAACACCCGGCGCGCGCCGCAATTCACCTTCGCCGGCCCGAATGTCTGCACCCTGCCGGTTGGCGCTATAGGCGTTGATTTGGTCAACTGCGTGCGGACGCTTTCGGACCAGTACAGCGCCACGACCTATAACCTGTCGGCGGACTACCGCATCTCGGAAGACCTGCTGGTCTATGTCACCACCCGGCGCGGCTACAACGGCGGCGGATTCAACGCCAGCGTTCCGGACACGGCGACGCCCGGCGCGCCCTTGTCGACCTATGACCCGGAAGAAATCACCGACTATGAGGCCGGGATCAAGGGCGACTTCACCTTTGGCGGGGCGCCGTTGCGCATCAACCTTTCGGTGTTCAAGGCGAAGTACACCGGCATTCAGCGCAACCAGCGCGGCTTCTCGGTGACGGGCGCACTCTACAGCGGCACCGCCAATGGCCCGAAGGCGACCATAAAGGGGCTGCAGTTCGAGTCGGTGATCCGTCCGGTCGAAGGCCTGACCGTGTCGGCGAACTACGCCTATCTGTACACGAGCTATGACACCGGGACCAACGGCTTCTCACAGTTCAACAAGTTCGGCCAGGCGCCGAAGCACACTGTGAATCTCGGCGCGACCTACAGCCAGCCGATTTCCGCAGGCGGCGAGCTGTTCGCCAACGCCAACTACGCCTACCAGAGCCGGATCGCCTTCCAGGACGACCAGTCGGCGTCAGCGCCCGGGGTGTTCCAGGACGGCTATGGCATCGTCGACCTGCGGGTCGGCTGGCGCGAAGTGGCCGACAGCAAGTTCGACGTGGAGGTGTTCGCGAAGAACGCCGCGGACAAGGCCTATGCGATCGAGCGGCAGGATCTGACCGGGCTGTTCGGCTTCACCGGCACGGTCTACAGC
>CAXNKO010000344.1:0-3346 GCA_964202685.1 Caulobacterales bacterium | reverse complement strand
ACCCCGGAGTTGATCGGCCTGGAGCTGTTCCGCGACTTCGTTCAGCAGAAGAGCGGGGCCTGGAAGGGCAAGGTGTTCGTGCCCGACCTCAACTCCACCTTCAACGGTACGGCGGAGCAGACCGACGCGGCGACGCTGAAGGCCAAGGGCTGCCTGATCGGCGGACTGTTGTGCAAGACCCAGACTTGGCGGCGAATCGAGGGTTAGGGCCGGGCCGGCTGGGCCGGCGTGGCCTCAGCCCTGTTTGGCCTTGAAGCGCGGGTTGGTCTTGTTGATCACATAGACCACGCCCTTGCGCCGCACGACCTTGCAGTCGCGGTGGCGCGTCTTGAGCGACTTGAGTGAGCTTCTGACCTTCATGACCCGTTTTCCACGCCCGCGGCCCCGGCCTGACCGGGGGACTTACAAGAGCGGGGGCATATACGGGCGGGTCCGGGCCAAGTCAACGCTGACCATCGCGGGCTTGTGATAGGTACGTTTGGGAGTTCTGGCGCTAGGAGCGATTCGATGGACCGACGCGCCTTCATGAGTTTGCTGCTGGCCGGCTGCGCCGCGCCGGCGGGCAGGACCGCCTCGCAGCCGGCCGTCGAGCCGGGAACCCGGCTCACCACGCCCCTGCCGTCCATGCTGACGCCCTCCGGCAGCGAGAGCTTCGACCGCTGGCTAAGCGCGTTCTGGCCCAAGGCGATCGCCGCCGGCCTGCCGGAAGCGGTGCTGGGCCGGGAACTGCGCGGACTTACCCCCGACGACCGGGTCTCGGCCCTGGACGGGCGTCAGCCGGAATTCTCCAAGCCGGTGGGGGACTATATCCGCGGGGTGGTCACCGAGGACCGGGTCGCCCTGGGCCGGCAGCGCCGGGGAGCCCTGCCGTTTCTCTCGGCCATGCAGTCCCGCTATGGCCCGCCCGCCGAGGTGGTGATCGCCATCTGGGCCATGGAGTCGGGGTTTGGCGCGATCCAGGGCACCTTCGACGTGGTGCGCTCCATGGCCACCCTGGCCGCCGACGGCCGACGGCGGGGGTTCGCCGAGGACCAACTGATCGCGGCCCTGAAGATCATCGCCTCGGGGGAGCATGCGCGCGCCCGGCTGGTGGGCTCCTGGGCCGGGGCCATGGGTCAGACCCAGTTCATCCCCACCACCTATCTGTCCGCCGCCGTGGACGCCGACGGGGATGGCCGGCGCGACCTCTGGGGCTCCGCCCACGACGCCCTGGGCTCGGCCGCCAATCTGCTGGGGAGCGCTGGATGGCGGCGCGGCGAGGACTGGGCCCGGGAGGTGACGGCGCCGGCCGGCTTCGACTACGGCCTCACCGAGGGGCCGAAGGAGCCGCCGGCCTGGTGGGCGGAGCGCGGCCTGCGCCGGGCGGACGGCCGCGCCTGGTCCACCGCCGACCAGGGCGCGGCGGCGCAGCTGTCGGCGCCCGCCGGGGCCGAGGGGCCGCTGTTCCTGCTGTTTCCCAACCATCTTGCGATCCGCAAGTACAACAATTCCATCGCCTACGCGCTCGGCGTCGGCCTGCTGGCCGACCGTTTCGGCGGCGGCGGTCCGCTGGTGCGGGCCTGGCCCAAGGAGACGCCCCTGGGCCTCGCCGACCGCATGGCCGCGCAGACCGCCCTGGCCCGGCTGGGTTTCGATCCGGGAACCCCGGACGGGGTGGTGGGACTGAACACCCGCGCGGCGCTCCGGGCCTGGCAGAAATCCCGCCTGATCACCGCCGACGGCTATCTGTCACTGGAGATGGTGCGGCGACTGCGGGCGGAAGCGGCGCTTTAGGTTCCCCCGCCGTCGTCGCTGCGTTCAAGCGCGGCCTGGGCGGCAGCTTCGGGCCCGGCGGGATTTGGGTCGGCGGCGCGCAGTTGCGGATTGCGGAAGGCGTAGAGGAGCATGGCCGCCATGGCCGCCGCCGCCAGCATGAACGGTCCCGGCGCGAACCCTATGTAGAGCAGCACGAACAGGGGCGCGAACACCACATTGACCCCGTTCACCGCCCCGATGGCGCCGGCGACGCGGGCCTGCTCGTCCTGGGTGACCGCCAGGGAGGCGCCGGCGGTGAACCCGGGACGGGCCAGGCCAAATCCGAGGCTGGAAATCGCGAACCCCGCCACCGCCGTCCAGTAATCGGGGGCCAGCGCCACCACCAGATTGCCGGCCGCGGCCACGCCGACGCCCCAGCGCAGCAACTGTCGCGGGGTCATCTCGAACATGGGGATCAACCCCCACTGGGCCAGCAGGCCCGCCACCGCGCCGAACATCATCGACACGGCGATGAAGCCGTGGGCCTGCAGGGGCGCGAGACCCAGCTTGTCGATGATCAGGAACCCCATGGTCTGGGCCTGGCCGCTCTGGCAGACCGCCACCAGGAAACCGTAGATCAGATAGGGAATCACCCGCGGGTCGCGCCAGATGGCGATTGGCGCCCCAGTGGGTATCGGTTCGTCCGACTCCGGCGGCGGCGGGGAGCTCTCGGGCAGACGCCGCCACAGCAGCGCCAACATGGCCGCGCCGAGCAGGGCGAAGCCGAACAGCGGTCCGGACAGGCCCACGAACGGCAGCACGAACAGGGGCGCCAGAAACGGCCCGAACACCGTGCCCAGCCCGAAGGCGCCGGCCAGGCTGGACATGGCCTTGGTGCGGCCGGCCCGCGGGGTGTGCTCGGCCACATAGGCCTGGCTGGCCGGATTGGCGGCCGAGCCGAAGATCCCGTTCAGGGCTCGCAGCGTAATGAACAGGCCGAAGATGGTCATCGGCGCGGCCAGGTGGCGAAGACCGGCGAACACGACGAAGGCGCAGACCAGGGTCGAGGCGGTGAAGCCCGCCATGCCGATCAGGATCATCGGCCGGCGCCCATGGCGATCCGAGGCCCGGGCCCAGAACGGCGAGGTGATCGCCCACAGCAGCGACGACAGCGAAAACACCGAGGCCGCCAGCACGTCGGGGATGCCGATCTCCCGGGCGATGGCCGGCATCACCGAGATCAGGCCGGTGTTGCCCATGGCGGTGACCACCGAGACGCCGAAGATCAGCGCGAACGTCGATCTCGGCAGACCAGCGTTGGGCGCGGCGGGCGTGGACATCCGGCGCTGTTAGCCGCCGGCCCGGGCTGCGCAAAGGGGCCGTTAAGCATTAACCGCGATGCTGGGGGCTGATCGCACCCCGGGGCCAGGCTTTCCAGCATGTTTCAGATCATCGGCATCGTGTTGCTGTTCGGCCTGGTGTTCGGCAGCTATCTGATGTCGGGCGGCAACATGGCGGTGATCCTGCACGCCGCCCCGCACGAACTGATGGCGATCCTGGGCGCGGCGGTGGCGGCCTTTCTGATCTCCAACTCCTTGACCACCATCAAGGC
>CAXNKO010000343.1:0-3347 GCA_964202685.1 Caulobacterales bacterium | reverse complement strand
AGGGGTTCCTGAACAGCAACCGCATCGGTGATTTCGTGGCCGAGAAAGCCTCGTTGACCCAGCTCCAGAGCCAGATCGAGCAGCAGAAGTACCAGACTGACGCTCAGCTTCAGGACCGATTGGGCCGCCTGTCGATGCTGGAGTCCCAGCTTGTCCAGGTCGCGCCCGAGGTCGGCCTGTTCCGCGATCAGAATAACGCCGGCGCCGACAAGCTTGTACTGCTCAAGGTGCAGCGCGAGGACCTGCTGAGCCGCTACCAGCCCGACGCCCGCCCGGTTCAGGAACTCGACGCCCAGATCGCCCAGCTGGAGGCCGGCGTCAGCGCCGGGCGCACCCGCGGCGACGGCCCGCGCCGGTTTGGGGTCAATCCGGTCTATCAGACCGTGCAGACCGAGCGCATCCAGGTGGCCGCCGAGGTGCAGGCGCTGCGCCAGGCGCGGAGCGAACTGGAGCGGCAGATTCAGCAGATCACCGATCGCCGCATCAAGATGGCCGCCCTGGAGCCCGCTTTCCAGGGGCTGAGCCTCGACCGCGATGTGTTGCAGACCAATGTCCGTGACTTCACGGTCCGGGAACAGCAGAGTCGCGCAGCGCAGGAAATTGCCGCGTTTTCAAACGACTCCATCCGAATCATCGAGCGCGCCCTGACGCCGACGAAGGGTGTCAGTCTGCGCAAGCCGGCGCTGATGCTGGCCTTGCTGTTCGCCGCCTTCACGTCGGTGTGCGCGGGCTTGTTGCGGGCCTTTCTGCGGCCAGGTCTGCCAACCGCACGCTCGGCGTCGCGGACGTTCGACCTGCCCGTCCTCGGCGCGGCCGCGCTGAAGACCTGAGCATGACGGTCGGCCGCCGCGCGCGGCCGGGGCAGATGCGCTACTCTGGACGCCTTTCGGGTACGGCGATTCGACCATGGTGGACTTAAGCGCCGAGATGGCGGAACTCTGGACGTCGCTGGGGACCCCGGCGCCGGGCCAGTCCCGCGTGATCCAGGTGGTCTCGGCGCGGCGCGGTGAGGGCGCATCCACGGTGGCGCGCGAACTGGCCCTCTATGCCGCCATGGGGGCGGGCCGTTCGGTTTGGCTGGTCGACATGGATCTGCTGGCCTCGCCGCAGTTGACGGTGTTCCGCACTGACCCGGGCCGGTTCGGCGCGCTTGGGCCGGCCGCGGTGGCGACCCCCAATGGGTCGATGTTCTTCACCGTGCGACCGCAGGGTCGGGACGACACGGGGCACGCCTGGCCGGACGCCGGCTACCTGGCCGCCCACAGGGCCGGGCGCTCGAGGCTCTGGGTCACCCGGTTTCGGCGTGAGGCGCTGCTGCCCGGCCAGACAGTGCATATCCTGGCGAGACCGGACTACTGGGACGCCATGCGCGGCCACGCCGACGTGGTCATTGTCGATGCGCCGTCGGCGGACCGCTCGCAGGCGGCGGTGACCATCGCGCCCTTCGTCGACCAGTCGGTGCTGGTGGTGGCGGCCGACGAGTCGGACATCAAGGGCCGGGCGCGTCTGCGCGATGCGATCAGCGACGTTGGCGGCCGGGTCGCGGGCCTGTTCTTCAATCGGGCGGTGGCCGCGCCGCCCAGGTTCCTGCGCGGCCTGCTGCCATGAACGCCGCCGTCTGGGACCGCGCCCAGGCGGATCGAACGCCAGCGGTGGGGCGCTGGTCGATGGCGCTGGCGGCCGGCGCGGTGGCCATGCTGGCGATCTACAGCCAGGGCTGGGTCTATCCGCTGTTCGGCGAAGGGCCAGGCGTCGTCGCCGCCAGCGGCCTGATCCGGGCGCTGTTTTTTCCCGCCTATCTGATGGGGTTCGTGCTGATCGCCGCGGCGCCCGCGCAGACGTTGCGGGCCATGGCGCGCCAGCCGTTCCTGATCGCGGTGTTGTTGATCGTCGCGGCCTCCTATGTCTGGTCGATCGCGCCGGATCAGACCGCGCGCCGGGTCTTCGCTGTCTACTGCACCAGCTTGGGCGGCATCGTGCTGGCGGTGCGATACCGG
Organism: Caulobacterales bacterium; assembly: GCA_964202685.1. GTDB lineage: Bacteria > Pseudomonadota > Alphaproteobacteria > Caulobacterales > Caulobacteraceae > Phenylobacterium. The sequence continues at coordinate 1,350 of CAXNKO010000343.1, read as the reverse complement.
TGGTCGGAGATGGCCGAGATCATGGGCGCCTGTTTCGCCATCCTTGCATTGCTGTCGCTGGCGGTCTGCCTGGCCGCGCCCTCGGTGGGGGTGATGCAGACGCTGTTTCCGGGCGCATGGCGGGGCCTGTGGGCGGAAAAGAACGCCTTCGGCGCTAACATGGGGCTGGGCTTCGTGATTTTCGTCGCCGCCGCGGCGCTGAACGCCCCGCGCCGAGGGCTGTGGATCGCCTTCGCCGTCTTGGCTCTGGGCCTGGTGCTGATGTCGACGTCCAAGACCTCCCTGGTGTCGCTGCTGCTGGGCCTGGGCGGTTTCGCCCTGGCCGCCTTCGCGCGGCGCGGCCCGGCGGCCGGGGTGGCGGCCGCGTGGGTCAGCGTGTTCGGACTGCTGCTGGTGGCGGGGGCGTTTCTGTTTTCGGCCGACACCGTGCTGGCCGTGCTGGGCAAGGACGCGACTCTCACCGGCCGCACGCAGATATGGACCGCGGCTATGCGTCAGGTGGCTGAGCGGCCGCTGACCGGCTTTGGCTATGGAACCGTCTGGGGGGAGAGTGGGCCCTGGGGCCCACTGGCTAAGATCGTCAGCGAGGCCGGATTCAAGCCGAACCACGCGCACAATTCGTGGGTGGAGCAGTGGCTGGGCACCGGGATTGTCGGGCTGGTCGCCTTCAGCCTGACCTTTGCTCAGGCGGTGGTCCTGTGCGTCGTGGCGGTGTTTCGCGACCGCGGCGCCATGCTGGCCGCGCCGATCCTGGTGGTCTACGGCCTGATGACGTTCACCGAGAGCGTGGGCGTGGTCTACAACGACCTGCGCTGGGTGCTGTTCGTGGCCATCGCGGTCAAATTGGCCTGGCCCGACCGCGAGGTCGCGGCCTGAGGTTCAGATCCCCAATCGCCGCGCGCCTTCGGCCATGGTGACGATCTCAAAGGCGTCGGCCCGCGCCCGGTCGATCAGACGGACCAGGGCGGCCGGCGTGCAGCCCCAAGGGGAGGGGTCTTCGCGCACATCGTGTGTGTAGAGGATCAGCCAGGCGCGCCGCCGCTTCGCCGCCGCCATCCAGCGCGCGGCGAGCGCCTCGCCATCGGGGCCCTCAATGCCCACGGCGGGGACCTGATTGAGGTCACAGCCGGCCTCGACCAATCCATGATGCAGGGCCCGGAGCGTGGTGAATCGCGTCCCCAGCGCCGCCTTCGGGGCGGCGGCCACGTCGCCGTAGGGGTAGGCGAAGCTGACCGGCACCGGCGCGCCCCATTCCGCGAAGGCGGTGGCGTTCCGGTCCACGTCGGCCAGCGCCTCCGCGCCGGAGGCGCGTCCGCAGTCCAGGTGCGACCAGGTGTGGCAGGCGATCTC
>CAXNKO010000342.1:0-3347 GCA_964202685.1 Caulobacterales bacterium | reverse complement strand
TCGGCGAAGCGCGGGTCAGGCACGGCGGCATATGCGGTGACGAAGGCGAAGGGGATGTCCCGCGCCGCCAGGGCCGCGGCGAGGGGGAACACCATCTGGCCGCCCAGATTGACGTCCAGCAGCGCCGCGTCGGGGACCGCTTCGCCGCCGCCCAGCCATTTGAGCGCCGCCTCCAGGCCGGCAAACGGACCCAGGACCTCACAGCCCAGATCCTGCAGCAGGCTCTCCATCAGCAGGGCGACGAGAGCCTCGTCCTCCACCAGCATGAGCCGCAGCCCGTTCATCCGCAGGCCAGCCCGTCCGAAAGCGGGGCGGTGAGGCCGTAGAGAAAGCCGCCCGGGCGGAAGTCGAGGCGGCTGTCGCCGCCCAGGCCGCGGGCGACGCCGCTGGTCAGCAGCCGCGTGCCGAAGCCGTTGCGGCGGCTGGCCGACGGCGGCGGGCCGCCGAACTCGCGCCAGGTCAGCCGCAGCACCCTGGAGACCAGGTCGGCGCGCCAGACCAGCTCCACCCGGCCCGTCTCGACGGCCAAGGCGCCATGGCTGGCAGCGTTGGCGCCGAGTTCATGGAAGGCCATGTGCAGGGCGCAGGCCGGTTCCGGCCCCAGCCGCATCGGCGGGCCGTCCAGCCGGACGCGCCGGCGCGGGCCGATGAATGGCCCCAGCGCGTCGGCGGCCACCTCGCCCAGGTCGATGTCGGCCCAGCCGGCGCGGGCCAGCAGCTGATGGGCGCGGGTCATCGCCTGCAGGCGGCCGGTGAAGGCGGCGGCGAAATCCTCCGGCGAGGCCGTGTGGCGCAGGGTCAGGTCGGCGATCGCCTGGACCTGGGCCAGCAGGTTCCCGCAGCGATGGGTAAGCTCGGCCGTGAGCGCCTGGATTTGCGCAGCCAGGGGCTCGGCGGCCACCGGCGGCGGCCTCGATGTCTTTGGCGATATGGTCCGCATGGGCCGTCCCTTTCCCGGCGCGGGGTCGCAGCGGACTGTCATAGCAGCCATACAATTCCAAGTTGTTAACTATGCCGCGAGGGGCGCGTGGCTCAATCCGTCGGGGCCGGGGCCATCGGGGCGGGGCCTGGCGCGATCTGCAGGGGTTGCGGGCCGCGGGCCAGCTCCTCGGTCAGCCGGGTTCGGTCCAGATCGCCCTCCCAGCGGGCGATCACCAGGGCGCCCACCCCATTGCCCACCAGGTTGGTGAGCGCCCGGCATTCGCTCATGAACCGGTCGACGCCCACCAGCAGCGCCAGGGCGGCGATGGGAATGTCCGGCATCACCGCCAGGGTGGCGGCCAGGGTGATGAAGCCGGCGCCGGTGACCCCGCTGGCCCCCTTGGAGGTCAGCATCGCCACCCCCAGCAGGGTCAGCTCCTGGGTCAGCGACATGGGGGTGTTGGTGGCCTGGGCCAGGAACAGGGTGGCCAGGGTCATGTAGATGTTGGTGCCGTCGAGGTTGAACGAATAGCCGGTGGGGATGACCAGCCCCACGGTGGTCTTGCCGGCCCCCAACTGCTGCAGCCGCTGCATCAGTTGCGGCAGGGCGGCCTCCGAGGAGCAGGCGCCGAACACGATGAGTATCTCGTCGCGGATATAGGCCACGAACCGGAAGATCGAGAACCCGGCCAGGGCCGCCACCGCCCCCAGCAGGACGAACACGAAGACCAGGGAGGTGACGTAGAAGGTGGCGATCAGCGCCCCCAGACTGACCAGAGAGTCGGTCCCGTACTTGCCCACCGTGAAGGCCATGGCCCCGAAGGCGCCGATCGGGGCCAGCTTGACGATCAGGCCGATGATGGCGAAGAACAGCTTGGCGGCCTCGTCGAGGAAATCCGCCACCTTCTCGCCCACCGCCCCCATCCGGGTGCAGGCGAAGCCGGTGAGCAGGGCCACCACCAGCACCTGCAGCAGCTGGCCCTGGGCCAGGGCGCTGAAAAAGCTGTCCGGGATCAGATTCAGCAGGAAGGCGACCCAGCCCTCGCCGTGGCTGGCCTTGTCCACGTAGCTGGCCGCCACCGACGGGTCGAGGCTGGCCGGGTCGATGTTGAAGCCCGCCCCCGGCTTGACCACCCGGCCCACCACCAGCCCGATCACCAGCGCCCGGGTGGAGATCACCTCGAAATAGATCAGGGTGCGCACCCCCAGGCGTCCGAACGCCTTCAGGTCGCTCATTCGCGCCACGCCGGTGGCGATAGTGCAGAAGATCACCGGGGCCACGGCCATCTTCACCAGCTTGACGAAGGCGTCGCCCAGGGGCTTCAGCCCCGCGCCGAAACTCGGCCACAGGGCGCCGACGATGACCCCCAGGATGATGGCGATCACCACCTGGACATAGAGAACCCGAAAATGCCGCACCACGCCCGCTCCCCCGACCCGGCGCGACGATAGATCAGGCGACGCTGATCGCGAAGCCGCCGCTCACCACCCCTGGCCCATCGCCACGGTGACGGCCGACGGCCGCGCCAGGCCCAGGGCCTCAATCAGCGCCTCCAGCTCCTGTTCGGCGCGGGCCAGGGCGGGCTCGGCGTCGGCGGCCGCGTCGGGATCCGCCCGCGACTGCGACAGCTGTTCGGCGGCGGCGCGCATGGCCATGATCCGGTTCAGCAGCGCGAACTCGACCTCAACCTGCTCGCAGACGTTAAGCACGGCCGCGTCGACATATCGCAGCAGCTCATCGGCGGCCACGTCCGGCGCCAACTGGGCGCGGATCAACGCCACCTGCGTCGCCAGCAGCGGCGGCAACTTCGGCCCTTCGTCCGTCTCCGCCTCCACGCGACGTCTCCTGCAACCCGGCGCAACGCCTCCACCAGGACCCTAGCATCGGCGAGCGGCAAGACCATGGCGCACCTGCCTTGACCGCCGCCAGGAACGCCCTAAGAACCCGGTTTGTAAAATATCACCCACGGCCCGCAAAAGATGACGGACGTCAGGAATAAATTCGAACAATTACAACATGGCCCGGTAGCTCAGCAGGATAGAGCAGCGCTTTCCTAAAGCGAAGGTCGGGGGTTCGAGTCCCTCCCGGGCCGCCACGCAGTCCCCTTGAAATGTCTCAGTTTTCAGGGGACAGCAAGAGAGACTCGAACCCGAAACCTTCAATCTGTGGCGGATTTCCCTGATATCGCGCCCCAGACGCATTTATCGGAAATCGCCGTCTCTTATGACGGATAGAGGCCGAATAGCGCCGACTTTCCGGGGGGTTGGCATGATGGTTAGCCCGTCTTATTCACGCTGGGCCTGAAAGCGGGCTGGCGGACGTAGCATAACCGGCTGATTTGGAATAGGTTTTGGCTGCTTAGACCAACGCTGTTCCAGAGCACGGAGGCGCCACGCCCGCCATGGATGACGTTACCGGCCTTCTC
>CAXNKO010000341.1:0-3374 GCA_964202685.1 Caulobacterales bacterium | reverse complement strand
CTGCGCCGCCGCGGCCGACGGGTAGAAGTCCACGTTCCGCCGCTGCGGCGTGCGCGCCGGACACACCGGACGGCAATAGACGCCGGTGGTCTTCACCCCGGCGAACACCGTCCCGTCGAAGCGGGCGTCGCGCATCTGGAAGGCGCGGTAACAGGCGTCCTGATCCATATCCATGCCGCCAGAATGAGCCGCGCACGCCCGCCTGTCTCGCGGTTTTCGGACCCGGATGGCGGCTGTTTCCGCCCTGCCGGGAATTCAGTTTCTCTATCGCTGTCGCCTGATCTATTGGGCGCCTGGACCATGGGTTCGTCTTGCGTCCCCAGGCCCCCTCCCCTAAGTCAACGCCTGCCCGAACCTCGCCCAAACGGCCGAGGTGCGTCCATTTTTTCTAATCGCCGAAGGCTTCGATGACCGCCAAAGCCGCCGACACTCTGCCCGCGCCTGATCTCACCCACCTCCAGCGCCTGGAGGCCGAGAGCATCCAGATCTTCCGCGAGGTGGTCGCCGAGTGCGAGCGCCCGGTGATGCTCTATTCAGTGGGTAAGGATAGCGCGGTGATGCTGCGCCTGGCCCAGAAGGCCTTCTATCCCTCCAAGATCCCCTTCCCACTCCTGCACGTGGACACCACCTGGAAGTTCCGCGACATGTACGAGATGCGCGCGCGCATGCAGAAGGAGGCGGACTTCGAGCTCATCGTCTACCAGAATCCCGAGGCGGTGGAGCGCAAGATCAACCCCTTCGACCACGGCTCGGCCCTGCACACTGACATCTGGAAGACAGAGGGCCTGAAGCAGGCCCTGGACAAATACGGCTTCGACGCAGCCTTCGGCGGCGGTCGCCGCGACGAGGAGAAGTCCCGCGCCAAGGAGCGCATCCTCTCCTTCCGCTCCGCCCAGCACCGCTGGGACCCGAAGATGCAGCGTCCGGAGCTCTGGCGGCTCTACAACACCCGTAAGGCGCCCGGCGAGAACTTCCGCGCCTTCCCGATCTCCAACTGGACCGAGCTGGACATCTGGCAATACATCCATCTGGAGAACGTGCCCATCGTGCCGCTCTACTACTCCCAGGTTCGCCCGGTGGTGGAGCGCGACGGCGCCCTGATCATGGTCGATGACGACCGCATGCAGCTGGAGCCCGGCGAGGTCCCCATGCAGAAGTCGGTGCGCTTCCGCACCCTCGGCTGCTACCCGCTCACTGGCGCGGTGGAGTCTGCCGCCACCACCTTGCCGCAGATCATCCAGGAGATGCTGCTCACCACCACCTCCGAGCGCCAGGGCCGCAAGATCGACCACGACCAGGCCGCCTCCATGGAAAAGAAGAAGCAGGAGGGGTATTTCTGATGGCTCACGTCTCAGACCTCATCGCCGAGGACATCGACGCCTACCTTGAGGCCCATCAGCACAAATCCCTGCTGCGCTTCCTCACCTGCGGCTCGGTGGACGACGGCAAATCGACCCTGATCGGCCGCCTGCTCTACGACTCCAAGATGATCTTCGAGGATCAGCTGGCGGCGCTGGAGGCCGACTCCAAGAAGGTCGGCACCCAGGGCGGCGACCTCGACTTCGCCCTTCTGGTCGACGGCCTTGCCGCCGAGCGCGAACAGGGCATCACCATCGACGTCGCCTACCGGTTCTTCTCCACCGACAAGCGCAAGTTCATTGTCGCCGACACCCCCGGCCATGAGCAATACACCCGCAACATGGTCACCGGCGCGTCGACCGCCGACGCCGCGGTGATCCTCATCGACGCCCGTAAAGGCGTGCTCACCCAGTCCCGCCGCCACTCCTACCTGGTCAGTCTGCTGGGCATCCGACACGTGGTGCTGGCCATCAACAAGATGGACCTGGTGGACTGGAGCCAGGAGGTGTTTGACACCATCCTCGCCGACTACCGCGCCTTCGCCGCCCAGATCGGCATCACCGACTTCACCGCCATCCCCATGTCGGCCCTGCGCGGCGACAACATCACCGCCGTGAGCGACGCGGCGCCCTGGTACAAGGGCCCGGCCCTGCTGCCGCACCTGGAGGAGCTGCCGGTCGAGGACCAGCTGCGCGCCAAGCCGTTCCGCATGCCGGTGCAGTGGGTCAACCGCCCCAACCTCGACTTCCGCGGCTTCGCGGGCTTCATCTCCTCGGGAACCGTCAAGCCGGGCGACAAGATCAAGTCGATCCCCTCAGGCCGCGAGAGCCGGGTGGCCCGCATCGTCACCCTGGATGGCGACCTTGCCGAGGCCGTGGCCGGCCAGTCGGTGACGCTGACCCTGGAGGATGAGATCGACGCGTCGCGCGGCGACGTGCTGGCCGCCGCCGGCGATCCGCCCCAGGTGGCCGACCAGTTCGAATGCACCCTGGTGTGGATGGACGACGAGCCCATGCTGCCGGGTCGGCCCTATGTGCTCAAGCTCGGGACCCGCCTGGTGGGCGCCAGCGTCGCCGAGCCCAAGTACAAGGTCAATGTGAACACCCTGGAGCACCTGGCCGCCAAGCGGCTGGATCTCAACGAGATCGGCGTCTGCAACCTCGCCCTCGACGCCCCCATCGCCTTCGACGCCTATGCCGACAACCACGACCTCGGCGGCTTCATCCTCATCGACCGCATCTCCAACCGCACCGTCGGCGCCGGCATGCTGCACTTCGCGCTCCGCCGCTCCCAGAATGTCCACTGGCAGGCGGTCGATATCGACAAGGCCGCCCGCGCCCGGCTGAAGGGCCAGACCGCCCGGGTGGTCTGGCTCACCGGCCTCTCCGGCTCCGGCAAGTCGACCATCGCCAACCTGGTGGAAAAGCGCCTGGCCGCCGCCGGCCGCCACACCTATCTGCTCGACGGCGACAACGTCCGCCACGGCCTCAACCGTGACCTGGGCTTCACCGACGCCGACCGGGTGGAGAACATCCGCCGGGTGGCCGAGGTGGCCAGGCTGATGGTTGACGCCGGCCTGATCGTGCTGGTCTCGTTCATCTCGCCGTTCCGCGCCGAGCGCCGCATGGCCCGCGACCTCATGGGCCAGGACGAGTTCGTCGAGGTCTATGTGGACACCCCGCTGGCCGAGGCCGAACGCCGCGACGTCAAGGGCCTCTACACGAAGGCCCGCGCCGGGGAGCTGAAGAACTTCACCGGCATCGACTCACCCTACGAGCCCCCCGAACACCCCGAGATCCACATCGACACCACCGCCATGTCCGCCGAAGACGCCGCCGAACTCATCGCCGCGAGGTTGGTGGACGGGCTGGACGCGGGCTGAGCGGGGGGGCTACCGTATTCACACATCTTGATGCCGGCCGCGGCGCGACCCCTTCTCCCTGCAGGGAGAAGGGTCGGCCGCAAGCTTCAACATATTGAAAGAGCCGGTGTTTTCGAGATGTGTGCATCCCCTA
>CAXNKO010000340.1:0-3393 GCA_964202685.1 Caulobacterales bacterium | reverse complement strand
GTTCAGCCTGGCGCTGCCGGAGGGCTCGATCACCGCCCTGGTGGGCCCCTCGGGCTGCGGCAAGTCCACGGCGCTGCGGCTGCTGGCCGGGCTGGAGGCGCCGAGCCGGGGCCAGGTGACCCGGGCGGCGGGGCGCGGCGAGACCGCGGTGGTGTTCCAGGCGCCGACGCTGGCGCCGTGGCTGTCGGCCCAGGCCAATGTCGCCCTGCCGCTGGAACTGGCCGGCGTCCCCCGCCACGAAGCGCGGCTGCAGGCGGCGGAGGCCCTGGCCCGGGTCGGGCTCGCCGGGGCCGTGACGGCGCGGCCCGCCGCGCTCTCCGGCGGCATGGCCATGCGGGTGTCCCTGGCCCGCGCCCTGGTGACGCAACCCAAGCTGATGCTGCTGGACGAACCCTTCGCCGCCCTGGACGAAATCACCCGCCGGGCCCTGGCCGACGACGTGCTGGCCCTGTGGTCGGTGACCCGGCCGGCCATCGTGTTCGTGACCCACAATGTGGAGGAAGCCGTCTACATGGCCTCGCGGGTGGTGGTGATCAGCCGCGGACCCGGGCGCATCGTCGGCGAGTTCGCCATCGACGCCCCTGTGCCGCGCCCGGCGCGGTTTCGCACCGAGGCGACGTTTCGCGCCACGGCGGAGGCGGTCTCCGGCGCGCTCGCCGAGGGGATGAGCGCATGAACCGGCTGGCGCCCCTGGTGCTGGCGGCGCTGCTGCTGGGGGCCTGGGAGCTCGCCTGCCGCGCCCTGGAGGTGCCGGCCTATTTCCTGCCGCCGCCGTCGGCGGTGGCGGCAGCCCTGCGGGACAATCTGCCCGCGCTGGCGGCCGCGGCCTGGCGCACCCTGGCCACCGCCCTGATCGCGCTGCTGCTGGCCAGCCTGATCGCCCAGGCCCTGGCGCTGATCACCGCGCTCAGCCCGCTGCTCGACAGCGCCATCCGGCCCCTGGCCTCGGTGATCCAGGTGACGCCGGTGGTGGCCATCGCGCCCTTGGTGATCATCTGGGCAGGCATGGACCACCCGGAGCGGGCCCTGGTGGCGCTGGCGGTGCTGGTGGCGTTTTTTCCGATCTTCTCAGGCGCGACAGCCGGGCTTCGCTCAGCCGATCCGGATCTGGAGCGTTTGTTCGACCTCTATGGCGCCGGGCGTTGGCAGAGGGTCCTGCGCCTGCGGCTGCCCTCGGCGATCCCGTTCCTGCTGGAGGGCCACAAGGTGGGGGCGGGCCTGGCGCTGATCGGCGCGGTGGTGGCGGAGTTCGGAGCCGGTTCCGGGCGCGTCCGCGGCCTCGCCTGGCTGATCCTCGACGCCGGCAACCGGCTGCAGACGGCGCGGATGATCGCGGCGTTGGCGGTGCTGGGGGCCATGGGCGTGGCCCTGCACGCCGGGCTCGAGGCGGTGGAACGCCGCGGCCTGGCCTATTGGCGCGGGCGTTAGGCGCCAGTTAAGCCGCCATCGGTTATGATTTCGCCATGCGGATTTTCTTCGTTCTGGCCGTCGCGATCGCCGGCGCCTGCAGCGCCCACGCCCAGCCGGTGCAGGATCGTTATGGCCCCCCGCGTCCGGCGCCCAGGCCACCGCTGGTGCTGGCGTCGCTGGATTCGGTGCGTCCGAGCCGGGTTTCGCCACCGCCCGCCACGGCGCGGCTGCTGAACTGGTCGACCAGGCGGGGCGTCGAGCAACCGACGCCACCGGCCCAAGCCATAGCGACGCCGCCGGCCCAACCCATAGTGACGCCGCCGCCGCGTCCGACCCCCCCAGCGCCGGCGGCGCGCCTGCCGGAAAGCCTCTACGCCAGGCCCGCGCCGGTCGTGGCGGCGGCGCCGGTGATCGCCACCCCGGCCGCCCAGACGCTGGCCACCCAGACGCTGGCCGCCCTGGCGGCGCCGACGACGCCCGCCCCGCGGGCGGCGCAGCCCCCCGGCGGATCGACCCGATTCTATTCGCTGCACCGTGAATATGGACTCGCCCCCGACCATGCGCCGGATCAGTCCAGGCAACCGCGCTATGTGCTGATCGGACCGCCGGACCCGGCGAGGCCCACCGGCAATGACGACTCGCCGCCCAAGGCCCCCAAGGCAGTGGGAGCGTTCTGATGACTGCCAGCGCCACCAGCGCATCCAAGCTGCATGACCTGGTCGCGATGGCCCAGTAGCCCTCCAGCGAGCGGCGCCGCGACCTGATGCGCGGCGTCACCGACCTGTTCTTCACCAGCGAGACCGGTCACGGCGCCGGCGAGATGGCGCTGTTCGACGACGTGCTCAGCCAGCTCGCCGGCGACATGGAGGCCGTGGTTCGCGCCGAACTCGCCCAGCGCATGGCCAAGGCCGAAACCCCACCCCCCAGCCTCATCCGCCGCCTGGCCCGCGACGCATCGATCGAGGTGGCCGTCCCGGTGCTGCAGGGCTCGGCCGCCCTCACCGATGACGATCTGCTGGCGGTCGCCCACCTGCGCGGTCAGCAGCATCTGCGGGCGATCTCGGAACGGGCCACGGTTTCCTCAGCCGTCTCCGAGGCGATCGCCGAGCGTGGCGACGACCAGACGCTTGGCGCGCTGTTACGCAACCAGGGGGCGGAGCTTTCGCGCCAGACCCAGGAACTCGCGGTCGACCGCGCCGTGGCGAACCCGGAACTGCATGCGGCGGTGGTCGGCCGGCGCAGCCTGTCGCCGGATCTGCTCAACGAAATGTACTTCGTCGTCGAGGCTAAGCTGCGCGGCGAGATCCTCGAACGCAACGCCGGCATCGATCCGGCCGAACTGGAGGCCGCCCTGACCGCGGGCCGCAAGCATGTGGCGGTCAGCGACGGCGCCCTGCCGGACGACTACGCCGCCGCCGAGGCGGAGATCCGGGCGTTGCACAAGCGCGGTGGCGTGACCCCGCCGGTGCTGGCCGGGTTGCTGCGCAACCGCCAGACCACCAAGTTCCTGGTCTCCCTTTGCGAACTGGCCGACATCGACTTCCACACCGCCCGGCGGATCCTGGAGCGCCGGGAGCTCGACGCCCTGGCCATCGTCTGCAGGGCGGCCGATTTCGACCGCTCGCTGTTCCTGACCTTCGCGGTGCTGGTCCTGGACCGTGAGTCCAACGCCATGGGCCGGGCGCGGGAATACGGGGAACTCTACGAAGGCCTCACCCGCGACGTCGCCCTGCGCACGATCCGCTTCTGGCGCCTACGCCGCACCACCGGCGACGTGAAGGCGGCTTAGGGTTTCGGCGGCGGCGCGGGCGACGAGGCGGCCGGCGGCGCTGGCTCGATCTGGAAGCGGATCGGCACGCGCAGCATGCCGCCCACCACCGGCAGGCCCTCGTCGGACCAAAGCTGCACCCGAAATCCCGACGAGACGCTGAGCGCCGCCTTGCCGAAGCCGAAACCCGTCGGGGCCTCGCTCTCGACGCCGCA
>CAXNKO010000339.1:0-3403 GCA_964202685.1 Caulobacterales bacterium | reverse complement strand
ATCTCCTTGGAGACCTTGATCGGCAGAATGCCGTTCTTGAAGCAGTTGTTGTAGAAAATGTCCGCGAAATCCTCGGAGATGATGCAGCGGATGCCGAAGTCGAGCAGCGCCCAGGGGGCATGCTCGCGGCTCGAGCCGCAGCCGAAGTTGGGGCCGGCCACGAGGATCTTGGCGTTCTGGTAGGCCGGCTGGTCGAGGATGAAATCCTTCTTCTGGCCGTCGGCGGTCCAGCGCATCTCGTAGAACAGCCCTTCCTTCAAGCCGGTACGCTTGATGGTCTTCAGGAACTGCTTGGGAATGATCATGTCGGTGTCGACATTGACCATCGGCAGCGGTGCTGCGACGCCGCTCAGTGTCGTGAATTTTTCCATGGGGATCCCCTTGCGAAAACGCCGGAATAAACGGGCTTTCCGGCCCCGGGTCAAGCCGGGGCCGGAAGGGGCCTTTTAGCGGGTCTTGATCACCGGGTCTTGATCACCAGGGTGCCGGCGATCATGTCGTGCAGGCCGCGCTTGCGGTCGGTGAAGGCGATCATGATGAAGCCGATGCACAGGATGATGGCCGAGATGATCTTGGCGAAGTAGCGGCCGGTGGCATTCAGGAAGCTCAACCGCTGGCCCTGGTCGGTCACGACCCGCAGGCCCATGGCCATCTTTCCGACCGTGGCGCCGCGCTCGGAACTCTCGAGCAGCGCGAAATAGAGCCAGGCGATCAGCAGCGATACGAAATTGGCCGAGGAGCTGTAGCTCTCCATGTCGGGGTCGAAGAAATTGAAGCCGGCCACCGCGCCGACCGCACCCATGACGAGGCTGATCAGGATGGCGTCGATGATGTAGGCAACCAGGCGGATCCAGAAGCCGCCATAGGCGACCTGACTTCCGGCTGCCGGATGGGCATCCCAAACCGGGGGTGGCGGGGCAGCGGGACCTGAATTCGGGACGCTCATGGGTCTCTCTCTCCCTGGAAGGTGGGCGGGGGATTCTACCACAGGCACCGTGCATCTTCCCGCCCTGAAAAGAAATCGGGCGGTGCATTGCTGCACCGCCCGGTGATTTTCGCAGGATTGTCGCCAGAGCCTACTGGAAGTCCCGTACGTCCGCGAGGGTGCCGCGGATGGCGGCGGCCACGGCCATCGCCGGGCTCACCAGATGGGTGCGTCCGCCGCGGCCTTGGCGGCCTTCGAAGTTGCGGTTCGAGGTCGAAGCGCAACGCTGGCCGGGCTCGAGCCGGTCGGCGTTCATGGCGAGGCACATGGAGCAGCCCTGGATGCGCCACTCGAAGCCGGCTTCCAGGAAGATCTTGTCGAGACCTTCCTTCTCGGCCTCGGCTTTCACCAGACCGGAACCGGGCACGACCATCGCCGAGACACCCGCCGCGACCTTGCGGCCACGCGCGATCTCGGCAGCGGCGCGCAGATCTTCTATGCGGCCGTTGGTGCAGGAACCGATGAAGACGCGATCGATCGGGACGTCGACCAGGCGGGTGCCCGGTGTCAGCCCCATGTAGGCCAACGAACGCGCCCACGCCTCGCGGCGGTTCTCGTCCGGCGCATTGGCCGGGTCGGGGACCATGTCGGTGATCGGCAGGGCATCCTGCGGGCTGGTGCCCCAGGTCACCATCGGCGGGATGTCGGCGGCGATGAGGTCGAGCTGCGAGTCGAACGTCGCATTCTTGTCGCTCGGCAGGCGTCGCCACTGGCCGAGCGCCAGGTCCCACGCGCCGCCCTTGGGCGAGTAGGGCCGTCCTTCGAGGTACTTGAAGGTCGTCTCGTCGGGCGCGATCAGGCCGGCGCGGGCGCCCGCCTCGATCGACATGTTGCAGACCGTCATGCGGCCTTCCATCGTCATCTCGCGGATGGCGCGGCCGGCATATTCGACCACGTAGCCGGTGCCGCCGGCGGTGCCGAGGCGTCCGATGATGGCGAGAATAACGTCCTTCGCCGTGACGCCGATCGGCAGGCTGCCTTCGACGGCGACGCGCATGTTCTTGGCGGGCTTCTGGATCAGCGTTTGCGTCGCCAGCACATGCTCGACCTCGGAAGTGCCGATGCCGAAGGCCAGGGCGCCGAACGCGCCATGCGTGGAGGTGTGGCTGTCGCCGCACACGATCGTCATGCCGGGCAGGGTCAGGCCCTGCTCGGGGCCGATCACGTGCACGATGCCGCGCCGCGGATCGTCCATGCCGAAATAGGGCACGTGGAAATCGGCGACGTTCTTTTCGAGCGTCTCGATCTGGATGCGTGATTCCTCGTCCACGCCGCCGGCGCTGGCCGGCAGGGTCGACGTGTTGTGGTCAGCGACGGCGACCGTGGCGTCGGGCCGGCGCACGGCCCGGCCGGTCATCCGCAGGCCTTCGAAGGCCTGCGGGCTGGTGACTTCGTGCACCAGGTGCCGGTCGACATAGATCACGCAGGTCCCGTCGTCCTGGCGATGGACGACGTGACTGTCCCAGATCTTCTCGACCAGGGTGCGCGGCTTGGGCGGCTCGGGTGGCGGCGTGGCCGCCTTCTTGCGGAACGCCATGATGCACCTACTTCTTGCTGCCGCCCTTGGCGGCGCGGATGCTTCCCTCGGCCTTGGGCTTTTCCTTCTTGATCCGCTCGCGGCGCGGACGCTTCTCGGCCTCCTCGGCCTGCACGGCGAGCAGCTCGCGCTGGGCCTCGGTGTCCTCGGCGATGCGGCTCGCCTTGCCGCGCAGATCGCGCAGGTAATAGAGCTTGGCGCGGCGCACGACGCCCTTGCGGACGACCTCGATTTCCCAGATGCCCGGACCGTACAGCGGGAACACGCGCTCCACGCCTTCGCCGAAGCTGATCTTGCGCACCGTGAACGACGAGTTCACGCCGGCGTTCTTGCGCCCGATGCACAGGCCTTCGTAGACCTGGATACGCTCGCGGCTGCCTTCCTGAACCTTGACGTGCACGCGCAGCGTGTCGCCCGGCTCGAAGCGCGGCACCGGCCGCTCGGCCTGCACTTTGTCAATCGTCGTCTGGCCGACCATATCGAGAATGTTCATCGCATCCATCCTTTCGTCACTTCTCTTCAGTTTCCGTCGCGGTCCGGCGCCGGGCCCACAAATCGGGCCGCCGCCGCCGCGTAATCTCTTGTCGTCTCGTCGTCCGCCACTCCGCGACCTTGCCGTGGTGACCCGAGACCAGGACCTCCGGCACATGCCGTTCGATCCCATCGGGTCCGGTCCACGATGCCGGCCTTGTGTAGTGCGGGTATTCCAGAAGCCCGTCCTCGAAACTCTCCTCGTTCGCCGATGCCGGCTCGCCCATCACCCCGGGCAGCAGCCGCACGCAGCAATCCAAAACCGCCATGGCCGCAACCTCGCCGCCCGAAAGCACGAAATCGCCGACCGAAATCTCCTCCAGCGCATGGCCCTCGATGACGCGCTCGTC
>CAXNKO010000338.1:0-3407 GCA_964202685.1 Caulobacterales bacterium | reverse complement strand
CGCCCGCGAGACCGCCGCCGCCGCCTGCGCCGCCCTGGACGCCGAGGTCCGCGAGCGCGACGGCCGCGCCCGGCGCCTGGAGAACCTGCGCCGCGACCGCGGCGACTGGACCGGCCGCGCCGCCGCCGCCGGCAAGCGCATCGGCGACCTGAACGCCGCCCGGGTCCGCGCCCAGACCGACCTGGACAAGGCCCACGCCGCCCCCACCACCCTGGAGGACCGCCGCGGCCGGCTGCTGGATGAACTGGCCGTGGCCGAGACCCGCCGCGATCAGGCCGGCGACGCCCTGGCCGTCGCCGAGGGCGAACGCGCCGAGGCCGATCGCGGCTTGCGCGCCGCCGAAGCCGCCGCGTCGGAGACCCGCGAGCGCCGCGCCAGCATCGCCGCTCACCTGGAGGCCGCCGCGGAGCGGTTGGCCGAGGTTGCGGCCCAGCTGCGCGAAACCGCCCGGGTCGAGCCGGAGGAACTGCTGCAGAAGCTGGCGGACGAGGCGGTGGCCATCCCCGCCGATCCGGCCGGGGTCGAGGCCCACCTCTACAACCTGGAGCGCCAGCGCGACGCCATCGGCCCGGTCAATCTGCGCGCCGAGGACGAGGCGGCCGAGGTGGGTGGCCGGCTAACCACCCTGCAGACCGAGCGGGCCGATCTCACCGGCGCCATCGCCCGCCTGCGCCAGGGCATCGACGAACTGAACGGCGAGGGGCGTGAGCGGCTGGTGGCGGCGTTTGCGGTGATCAACGGCCACTTCAAGGCCCTGTTCGACGCCCTGTTTCAGGGCGGCCAGGCAGAGCTGCGGCTGGTGGAGTCCGACGATCCCCTGGAAGCCGGGCTGGAGATCTACGCCTGTCCCCCCGGCAAGCGGCTCACCACCATGAGCCTGATGAGCGGCGGCGAACAGGCGCTCACCGCCGCGGCGCTGATCTTCGCGGTGTTCCTGGCCAATCCGGCCCCGGTCTGCGTGCTGGACGAGGTGGACGCCCCCCTCGACGACGCCAATGTCGAGCGGTTCTGCAATCTGCTCGACGAGATGCGCACCCGCACCGACACCCGCTTCATCGCCATCACCCACAATCCGGTCACCATGGCCCGCATGGACCGGCTGTTCGGCGTCACCATGGCCGAGCCCGGCGTGTCGCAGCTGGTCTCGGTGGACCTGCGCCAGGCCGAGGCGATGGCCGCCCAGTAGCCGCGGTTCGCCGCGGACCATCTCAGTGGAGCTATTAGTCCTGTATATTCAATGAGATAAAACACGACCGCCCAGCCTTGACGCCCTGCACCCGCGTCTATAGGTTCCGCGCGACCTGAAGCCCCCGCTGCGGCGGCGTTGTCGCGGCCGATGAGGCCCTCCAACGTCATGCCGAAGCCGGACGAACCGCGCGATGAGCCTTCTCTTGAGGCGCGCCTGGATGCGTTCGAGGCTGAGCGCGCCGCGAAGTCGAGCCCCTTGGCTCAGCTTGGGGCGGGCGACGGTTACCGCTTCCTCGGCGAGGTGGTTGGGGGCGTACTCGGCGGCGCTGGCTTCGGCTGGCTGGTCGATCGCTTCCTTGATTCGGCGCCCTTGGGCCTGGTCTGCGGTTTGCTGATCGGTACGGGGCTTTCGATTTTCGTGGCCGTGAAATCGGCGGCGAAGGCGAGCAAAGCGGCGTTGGAGACGGCCGGGCCCCTGCCCAGCCTCCCCGACAATGACGAAGAGAACGACTGAGGCCCGACCTGATGGCTGAACAGCCCGCGATCGACCCGATGCACCAGTTCCTGGTCCACAAGCTCGTGGACCTGAAGCCGGTGCAGGTCGGCCCCCTGTCCATCGACATGTCGATCACCAACTCCATCGCCACCCTGCTGGTGGGCGCGGTGTTGCTGATGGTGTTCCTGCTGCTCACCGCCCGGCGCGAGATCGTTCCCAACCGCGCCCAGGCCGTGGCCGAGGCGCTCTTTGGCGTCATCGACAATGTGCTGGTCGGCCCGATCATCGGACCCCACGGCCGGCCCTATATCCCCTTCGTGTTCACCATCTTCATGCTGATCCTGACCCTCAATCTGATGGGGGTGGTGCTGGCCATCGGCAATCTGGGCGGCCTGTCCCTGACCTTCACGGTGACGGCGCAGCTGGCGTTCACCGTCACCATGGCCCTGATCACCTTCATCAGCGTCTTCGTGCTCGGCTTCATCAAGCACGGACCCAAGTTCCTAGGGCTGTTCTTCCCCAGCGGCATGGGGGTGATTGGCGCGATCCTGATGGCGCCCATCGAGATGATCTCCTACTTCGTGCGCCCGGTGACCCTGGCCTTGCGTCTGTTCGGCAACATGCTGGGCGGCCACGTGGTGATGAGCCTGTTCGGCTCCTTCGTGGTGGCCCTGGGCATCGTCGGCCTGTCCGGCGGCATCGCCACCCTGGGCCTGCTGGGCTCGGGCCTGTCGCTGGCCATGGTGGTGGCGCTGACCGGCCTGGAACTGGCCGTGGCCCTGCTGCAGGCCTTCGTGTTCGCCGCCCTGGCCACCGTCTACCTCAACGAGGTCGTGAACTTTGGTCACGGCCACTAACCTCGACAAGCGCTCAATAAGGGACGATTCATTATGGAAGTTGAAGCCGCCAAGTTCATCGGCGCCGGCCTCGCCGCGATCGGTATGGCCGGGGCCGGTATCGGCCTGGGCGTCCTGTTCGGCAACTATCTGCAAGCCGCGATCCGCAACCCCGCCGCCGCCGGCGGCCAGCTGACCTGGCTGTTCCTGGGCATGGCGCTCACCGAAACCATGGGCCTGTTCGCCTTCGTGGTTTCGCTGATCCTGCTGTTCGGCTGATCGCCGGCGAGGAGCTCACGGCGATGGCCACCGAGACCCATGAGTCCACCGAAGCCGCCGGCCATGATGGCGGCTCCGGCGGGCTGCCGCAGTTCGATCCCCAATGGTGGCCCGGCACGATCGCCTGGACGCTGATCGTCTTTGTGGTGATCCTGGTGTTCATGCGGTTCGTCGCCGTGCCGCGCATCGGCGGCACCATCGCCGACCGTGACGACCGGATCTCCGGCGACATCGCCCGGGCCCGGCAGCTGAAGGCCGAGGCCGACGCCCAGGCTGAGGCCGCCGCCGCCGAGCGGGCCAAGGCCCGCGCCGAGGCGCAGAAGCTGGCGCAGGACTCCCGCACCCAGGCCCGCGCCGAGGTGGCCGAACGTCTGGCCGCGGAAGAGGCCAAGCTGGCCGAATCATCCGGCAAGGCCGAGGCGGCGATCTTCGCGGCCCGGGACAGGGCGATGGCCAATGTCGGCGACATCGCCGCCCAGACCGCCCTGGTGATCGTCGAGAAACTGACCGGCCGTGCGGCAAGTCCCGCCGAGGCCGCCGCCGTTCAGGCCGGCAGGGGTTGAGTATGGAAAATCTGCTGGTCGACAACCACTTCTGGGTCGGGGTCG
>CAXNKO010000337.1:0-3408 GCA_964202685.1 Caulobacterales bacterium | reverse complement strand
CAGGGGCCGATCGGCATGAGCCGGCGGGTGAACCTGGGCGAGGTGCTGCGCTACACCCTGATGTCCAACAACGAGCGGCTGGGGGCCGAGACCGCCCAGCGCATCGGCCTGGTCACCG
This sequence comes from Caulobacterales bacterium, assembly GCA_964202685.1. Taxonomy (GTDB): domain Bacteria; phylum Pseudomonadota; class Alphaproteobacteria; order Caulobacterales; family Caulobacteraceae; genus Phenylobacterium. The sequence goes on along the minus strand of CAXNKO010000337.1, from coordinate 3,290 downwards.
AGGTGGTGGCCAAGGACCGGCTGTGGGCCCGCGCCGACGAGATCGCCCGCATGACCGCCGCCTATGACACCGTCGCCGTGCAGGGCAGCCTGAAATCGATCTGGGAGAGCCTGGACTTCGGCCGCAAGCAGGGCCTGGAGCGGGCGCACCTCTATTCGGACGCCTCCCGCGTCTCATCGACGGGGACGTTGGCGAGGACCGAACGGCGGCCCTATGTGGTGCGCTGAGGCTCAGGCTCCGCCGTGGCGTTCGCGCTGAAGTCCGGATATTTCCCCAGGGTCAGCGCCACGCCGACGCAGACCACCAGCAGGCCGGTCAGCAGCGTGAAGCCCAGGTCGTAATTGCCCAGGTGGTCGAACAGGGCGCCGCTGGCGGTGGGGCCCATGCCATAGCCGATGCTGAACACCGTCAGGCCGACGCCATAGATCGCGCCGAAACTGCGCAGGCCGCAGTAGCGCGAGATCAGGAACGCCAGCAGGTCGCCCTCCGCCCCCATGGTCAGGCCGATCAGCACCGCGGCGATGACCGCGCGGGTCTGGTCGCCGTCATAGCCGATCAGCAGGCCGCACCCCACCACCGCCAGGGCGAAATACCCCGAGGCCACGATGCGCGCCGAGAGCACGTCCAGCAGCCAGCCGCAGCTGATCCGGCCGATGATCAGCGCCGGCCCGATCACCGCGGCGGTGGCGGCGGCCTGCAGGGGTGAGACTCCCTTGTCGGTGAGCATCGAGGGCAGATGGATGGAGGTGGAGGAGGCCGCGGCGGCGGTGACCATCAGCACCAGCCCCACCCGCCAGAACACCGTGCTGCTCAGGGCCTCCCTCAGGGTCAGACCGGCCAGCGGCGGGGCGGCTGCCGGGGCGTCCACAGCCGCCTCGCGCGGCCCGGTCACCGGCCCCCGGAACAGCAGGAACGCCACCGGAATCACCACCAGGGCGATGCCGGCCCCCACCGCCATGAAGGCGCCGCGCCAGCCCAGCTCGCTGATCAGCCAGAAGGTGAGCGGCGGCCACATGGCCCCGCCGACGCCGCTGGCGCTGTAGCCGATCGACATGGCCAGGCCGCGGCTGACGTTGAAGTGGCGCACCACGGCGACGGTGTAGGTGATCGGACCCAGCGCCAGGGCGAACACGCAATAGACGCTCCAGGCGGCGTACCATCCCCATATGGACGGACCGGTCAGCCCGACCGAGGCGATGGCCAGACAGGCCAGCGGCACGCCGGTCAGCAGGATTCTTCGCGGCCCCACCCGGTCGACCAGGCCGCCCAGCGCCGTGGCGAACAGGATGGTGCAGACGGAGGAGATGAACATCGGCGCGGAGATCTCTGCCCGCGACCAGCCGAACGCCTGCGACAGCGGGGTCATGAACTGGCCGATGCCGAAGGTGAGGAAGATCGAGCCCAGCGTGCCTATGTGGGTGACCGCCACATAGGGCCAGCCCGTGCGCCATTCGGCCGCGGCTCCCTGGGTCTTCATGCGACGCGCTCCCCGCTTCGTTCGGCGGCTCTGCGGCCGTTGCGCCTGTTATGGACCAAATTCCGGCGGCGGCGATAGGCAACTGGCGCTGGACAGGCGGCGCGCGGCGAAGCAGTGGTGTGGGTGCAAATCGTATCACCGCGGCCGTCACCGACGTCCGGCCGGCAAGGAGACGCAATACGTGAAGGCCGCGCCATTCGATTATGTGGTTCCCGACAGCGTCGAGGCGGCGCTGGACCACCTCGCCCGCGGAGCCGGGGACGCCATCGTCCTGGCCGGCGGCCAGACGCTGATGCCGCTGCTGGCGCTGCGCATGGCCACGCCCAGCGTGGTGGTGGACATCAACCGCATCCCGGCCCTCTCCGGGATCAGCCGCGCCGACGGCGGCGTGCGGGTGGGCGCCGTCACCCGCCAGGCGACGATCCTAACCGACCCAACGGTGGCCGCCCATGCCCCGACCCTGGCCCAGGCGGTGCGCAACGTCGGCCACCACCAGACCCGCAACCGCGGCACCGTGGGCGGCTCCACATCCCTGGGCGAACCCGCCGCCGAGCTGCCGGCCACGGCGCTGGCGCTGGAGGCGATGATCGAGGCCCGCTCGGTCCGCGGCGTGCGCCAGATCGCCGCCGGTGACTTCTACACCGGCCCCTATTCCACGGTGCTCGAACCGGACGAACTGGTCACCGCGATCCACTACCCCGACCTGCCGCCCGGCACGGTCACCCTGGTGCATGAGGTGGCCCGCCGGCCCGGCGACTTCGCCCTGACCGGCTTCGTGGGCGCCTTCACCCTCGACGCCGGCGTCTTCACCCGCGTCCGCATCGCCTGGCTGGCCATGGGGCCCACGCCCCTGCGCAGCCCCAAGGCCGAGGCCGCCCTGGTGGGCCAGACGCTGGGCCAGGTGGATCTGGCCGAAATCGGCCGCCTGGCGGCGTCCGAAACCGATCCCATGGACGATGGCCACGCGTCCGCCGATTACCGCCGCACGGCGGGGGCCCGCGTGTTCCGCCGGGCCGTCAGCCAAGCCCTGGAGGCGCGCTAGAACTCATGAGCGACCATAAGATCAGATTGACCGTCGATGGCGGCCCGGTCTCCAAGACCGTCGAGGCGCGCAAGACCCTGGGCGACTTCCTGCGCGAGGACTGCGGCCGCACCGGTGTGCACCTGGGCTGCGAGCATGGAGTCTGCGGCGCCTGCACGGTGATCGTCGACGGCAAGGCGGTGCGCTCCTGCCTGATGCTGGCGGTGCAGGCCGACGGGACCGAGGTGACCACCGCCCAAGGCCTGGCCGCCAAGGATGGAACCCTGCACCCGGTGCAGCAGGCCATGGCCGACGAACACGCCCTGCAATGCGGTTTCTGCACGCCAGGCGTGGTGATGACCATGGCGGCGCTCACCGCCGACGGCGCCCGGCCCACCGAGGCCGACCTCAAGGCGGCCATGTCCGGGCACCTGTGCCGCTGCACCGGCTACCAGGGGATCATGCGCGCCGCGCGCAAGCTCGCGGGGGTGAACCAATGAACGAGATGACCCAGGCCGCCCGCTTCGTCGGCCAGCGCGTTCCCCGCAAGGAGGACCGCCGCCTGCTCACTGGCAACGGCTCCTACACCGACGACATCTCCGTGCCCGGCATGCTGCACGCCGCCTTCGTGCGCAGCTACATCGCCTGCGGCAAGATCAAGTCGATCAACACCGAGGCCGCCAAGGCCCTGCCCGGCGTCCACGCGGTCTATGTGGCCGACGACCTGCGCAGCCTGGATATCAAGTTCCTGCAGCTCTATTCGTCCCCCACGGCGCCGGCGCCCAAGCTGTG
>CAXNKO010000336.1:0-3409 GCA_964202685.1 Caulobacterales bacterium | reverse complement strand
TGTAGCGGTTGACCTCGCCCTGGTTGCGCCCTTAATCGGACCCAACGCAGCGACGGGCTGCGGCAGGGACTATATTCCAGGCATGATGCGCTTCCGGCTCATGACAGCGATTGGCGCGGCCGCCCTTCTGGGGCTGGCGGCGGCGGACGCCCATGCCGAAACCCGCAAACCCCTTGATGTCACCGTGCGCAGCGACACACCGGCGCTGGCTCCGCTTGGGGTCAAGATTCTGCAGTGGGACGCCCGGCGCGGCCGCTGGGGCCTGACCTTCAATGTCGACCAGCCGAACAGCCGCGCCATGCAGCTGACCGATGTGGAGGCCGGCGCCTACTTCCGAATCACCCCCTCCCTGCGGATCGGCGGCGCCGTCGCCCTGGGGGACAAGACCCTGGCCCCGAATTTCAAGAAGGCCACACCGCAGCCCCGCGACGGGCAGCCGCGGGTTCGGCTGGAAACCGCGCTCAAGTTCTAGGGCGCGCGAGGCCCTCCACCGCCGCCAGGCCCGAAAGCCCCGTGTCCAACAGGCGCGGGGCGTTTTCGTCCTTGACGCCGCCCAGGCCATAGACCGGCCCTCCGGTTTGGCGGGCGATCGCCGCCAGGCGGTGCGGGCCCAGGGGGGACCCGGCCGACGGGCTGTTGCTGGCGAACACCGGCGAGACCACCACCGCGTCCGCTCCGGCGCGGATCGCCCGCCGCGCCGCCGACAGCCCGTGGGCGGCGGCGGTGACCAGCCAGCGCGGATGGGCGACCTTCAACCGCCCCGCCCGATGCGCCAGCCGCTCTGGGAGGTGGACGCCGTGGGCGCCGATCGCCGCCGCCAGTCTGGAGTCCGCCCCGATCAGCAGCATCAGCCCGCGCCGGCGCGCGATCGCCCGCAGCCGCCGCGCCTGATCGGCCGCGCCGGCCGTGCCGAAGGCCCGATAGACCACCGCCGCGCCGCGGGGCAGCCGTTGGGCCGCCGCCTCGGGATCCGGCGTCCGAACCGGGTCGGTGAAGAACAGGATCGCCGGCAGGGCTTTGCGCCCCCCGGCTCTGCGCCGTAAGGACAGGGCTGTCCGCTCAAAGGTCCAGAACCTGCCCCGAATGACCGAGCCTCCCGCCGACCCCGCCGCCGCCCACGCTAGCGTGCTGGCCCAGATCGCCGCCGCCGCCCGCGCCGCCGGCCGCGCGCCCGAGGATGTGGCACTGGTGGCGGTCTCGAAGCAACAGCCCTGGACGCGCATCGCCCCGGTGCTGGCGGCGGGACAGCGGATGTTCGGCGAGAACCGGGTGCAGGAGGCCATGGCCCGCTGGGGCGACCCCGCCCACCAGCCGCAGGCGGGCTCCGGCCTGCATCTGCGGCTGATCGGACCGCTGCAGACCAACAAGGCCCGCGAGGCGGTGGCCTTCTTCGACGCCATCGAGACCCTCGACCGCGACCGGCTGGCCCGCACCCTCGCCGAGGCGATCCAGACGCGCGGCGCGGCCCCGGAGCTGTTCGTCCAGGTCAACACCGGCGAGGAGCCCCAGAAGGCGGGGGTCGCGCCCCAGGACGCCGACGCCTTCATCGCCGCCTGCCGCACCACCTATGACCTGCCGGTGCGGGGGCTGATGTGCATCCCGCCGGCCGCCGAGCCGCCAGGGCCGCACTTCGCCCCGCTGGCGAAGATCGCCGCGCGCAACGGCCTGTCCGGCCTGTCCATGGGCATGAGCGCCGATTTCGCCGCCGCCATCGCCTTCGGGGCCACCCACGTGCGGGTGGGCTCGGCGTTGTTCGGGGCGCGCTGAGCCGCGGCGGCGGCAATTTCGTCGCGGGGCTGCGAATGTTTTTGCCCATGGCCCGCGCCCGGTGCATCTTTCGGCCATGGCCCAACGCAAGACTCTGCTCATCGTCGACGACGACACGGACCTTCGCGGCGCGCTGGCCGAACAGCTGCAGGCCGAGGATTTCATCGCCGTTGAAGCCGCGGACGCGGCCCAGGGCGTGCGCCTCGCCGGGGAGGCCCGCCCCGACCTGATCCTGCTGGACATCGACCTGCCGGACATGAATGGCCGCGAAGCCTGCCGGCTGATGCGCCAGGCCGGGGTGGCGGCGCCGGTGATCATGCTCACCGCCGCCGACTCCGACTCCGACACCATCAATGGCCTGGAGGCCGGCGCGAACGACTATGTGACCAAGCCATTCCGGTTCGCGGTGCTGCTGGCCCGCATCCGCGCCCAGCTGCGCAGCCACGAACATTCCGAGGGGGCGGTGTTCCGCCTGGGGGCCTATGAGTTCCGGCCCTCGGCGAAGCTGCTGGTCGACAGTGGTCAGAAGAAGATCCGGCTGACGGAGAAGGAAACCAACATCCTCAAATACCTCTACCGGGCCGGGGAAAAGCCGGTGTCGCGGGAGGAACTGCTGGCCGAGGTGTGGGGCTACAACGCCGGCGTCACCACCCACACCCTGGAGACCCACGTCTACCGCCTGCGCCAGAAGATCGAGCCCGACCCCTCCAACGCCCAGCTGCTGCTGACCGAGGCGGGGGGGTATCGGCTGGCGCCTTAGGAACAATAAAGTAACTTGTGCAGAGATCCTTTTTGTTGTTCCTGTGCGGAAAGGAAGGGGATCTTATGACCAAATATGATCCGTTGAGAGTGTTCCTTGCGGGCCGTTCGGAGAGCGAGGTGCCGGCGAACTTTCGTGAGATCGAGGCAATTGTTGGCGGGCGCCTACCCCCGTCAGCGTTCAAGTATCGCGCTTGGTGGAGCAACAACGCCGACAACCATGTGAATGCCCGCGCGTGGTTGGCCGCAGGCTACGAAACCGACAGAGTCGATATGAATTCGCAGACCCTCATCTTTCGCAGGCTGGTTCGGGGCGCCGCGCCGCCCCCGGTCGGCGGGATGTTGGCGCGCGTGCGGGGCGCGCTTCGAGGCACGGTGCGCTTTGCGCCAGGCGCAGACCCAACGGCGCCGACCGGAGAACACTGGGATGCACAGGACTCGTGATGCGTCCGATCCTGTTGGACACCTGTGCGTTGCTCTGGGTGGGCAACGACGATCGCCTGAGCGCGCAGGCTCAACAAGCGCTTGAAGAAGCCGACGACGCGCCCGGCGCGATCATGGTGTCGCCAATTTCTTCATGGGAAATCGGGCAGCTTGCGGCGCGAGGTCGTCTCATGTTGCCCATGGAACCCCTGGCATGGTTTCAGTCGGCGCTCGACAATGGCTTCAGCCTGTCGCCGATAACGCCCGCCATCCTGGTCGGCTCATCGTATCTGCCGGGCACGCGTCTCCGCGATCCGGCGGATCGGATCCTCGCGGCGACGGCGCGCGCGCTCGGCTATCGCTTGATGACGCGGGACCGGCCGCTTCTCCAGCTTGCAGACGAAGGGCACATCCAGGCCCTCGCCTGTTAGACCACCAGGTCCGCGGTCACCGGGGCGTG
>CAXNKO010000335.1:0-3422 GCA_964202685.1 Caulobacterales bacterium | reverse complement strand
CGCGGACCATGCCGCCCATGGCCTCCACCTCCTCGATGTGCGCCAGGGCGCGGGCGGCGAGGTCGGCGGTGAGGCGTTCGACGTAGTAGGAGCCGCCCCAGGGATCGACCACCCGGGTCTGGCCGCTTTCCATCTGCAGGACCAGCTGGGTGTTGCGGGCGATGCGGGCGGAGAAGTCCGTCGGCAGGGCCAGGGCTTCGTCGAGGGAGTTGGTGTGCAGGCTCTGGGTCTGGCCGCTAATGGCGGCGGCGGCCTCCACATAGGTGCGGGCGACGTTGTTGTAGACGTCCTGGGCCGCCAGGCTCCAGCCGCTGGTCTGGGTGTGGGCGCGCAGCGAGATGGAGCGGGCGTCTTTGGGCTGGAACGTCTCCGTCATCAGCTTTGCCCACAGCAGGCGGGCGGCGCGCTGCTTGGCGATTTCCATGAAGGCGTTCATGCCCGCGCACCAGAAGAACGACAGCCGCGGCGCGAACTGGTCCACGGTCATGCCGGCGGCGACCCCGGCGCGCACATAGTCGATGCCGTCGGCCAGGGTGTAGGCCAGCTCCAGGTCGAGCGTCGCGCCTGCTTCCTGCATGTGGTAGCCGGAGATGGAGATCGAGTTGAACTTGGGCATCTCTTTCGAGGTGTAGGCGAAGATGTCCGAGACGATCCGCATCGAGGGGCCGGGCGGATAGATGTAGGTGTTCCTGACCAGGAACTCCTTCAGGATGTCGTTCTGTATGGTGCCGGCCAGTTTGGCGTGGGGCACGCCCTGTTCCTCGCCGGCGGCGATGTAGAGCGCCAGGATCGGCAGCACCGCGCCGTTCATGGTCATCGACACGCTCATCTTGTCGAGCGGGATGCCGTCGAACAGGGTGCGCATGTCGAGGATCGAGTCGATCGCCACCCCGGCCATGCCGACGTCGCCCGCCACCCGCGGGTGGTCAGAGTCGTAGCCTCGGTGGGTGGCCAGGTCGAAGGCGATGGACAGGCCCATCTGGCCGGCGGCCAGATTGCGCCGGTAGAAGGCGTTGGAGTCCTCGGCCGTGGAGAAGCCGGCGTACTGGCGCAGGGTCCACGGGTTGGTGGTGTACATGGTCGGATAGGGGCCGCGCAGGAATGGCGCGAGGCCCGGATAGCCGGCGACGGCCCCAAGGCCGGCGATGTCCGCGGCCTGATAGGCCGGCTTGACGGCGACGCCCTCGGCGGTCTGCCAGATGGGACCGGCGGCGACCGGGGCGGCCCGGGTCGGCCCGTCGAAGGCCAGAGTGCTGAAGTCCGGGAAGCTGGTCATGCGCGTCCCTCGAACGGTTCGGCGATACGGATCGGCTTGAGCGGCGGGCAGCGGCCATCGGGTCCGGGCAGGCGCGGGGAGGGGGCTTCCGCCGCCTTGGCGGCTGGCTGTTCGATCTCGATGGGCGCCGAGCCCTCGGGCGGAAAGGCGGTGACGCCGACGATCCTGGGCTTGCCGGCGGCGGCGCGGGCGGCGTTGGCGGCCACCACGCCCTGGGCGATCAGGCCCTCCGTCAAGGCGGCGACGATTCCGCCGCGGGCCTCGATGGCCTGGAAGGCGGACCAGGCGGCGCGGGCGAACTGGTCGGTCAGCGCCTCCACATAGCCGGAGCCGGCGGCGGGGTCGGCGACGCGGCCCAGGTGGGCCTCCTCCATCAGCACCAGCTGGGTGTTGCGGCTCTGGCGGCGGGCGAAGGCGGTGGGAAGGCCAAGCGCATCGGTGAAGCCTCCGAGCACGACAGCGTCGGCGGCGCCGATCGCCGCGCCGAACCCGGCGGCGGCGAGGCGCAGCATGTTGGTCCAGGCGTCCTCGGCGGCCAGCATGCGGTGGGACGAGCGGGCCTCGATGCGGGCCGGGAGATCGACCCCGCAGGCGCCGGTCACCCGCCCCCAGAGCCGGCGGGCGGCGCGCAGCTTGGCGATGGTCAGGAAATGGTCGTTGTCGGCGCTGAGGCCAAGGGTGATGCGGGCGAAGGCCTCATCCATGGCCATGCCCGCGCGCACCAGGGCCTTGGCGTAGGCGACGGCGCTGGCGATAGCGAAGGCCAGTTCGCCGGCCTCGCCGCCCCCGGCCTCATGCACCACACGACCGGAGGCGAGGAACAGCCCGGCGGCGGGATAGGGCGCCGCCAGGCGGGCGGCCACGGTGGCGGCGGAGACGATGTGCGCCTCGATCGGGCCGGGGCTCTCGCCCTGTTCGGCGAAGGCGCCCAAGGGGTCCAGGTGCAGGTTGAGCTTTGCGCCGGGGGAGGACTTGGCCGCGGCGCCCAGCCAGTCGGCGGCGATGGCGCCCAGGAACCCCGCGTCGAGGGCGACAGGCGCCAGTTCCAGCACAACGTTCTGCAGCGCCCTGGCCAGGGCGTCGGCGGAGCCGATGGCGGCGCCCCGTGCGCCCGTCGGGTCGATGGCGAGGATCACGGAGGCGGCGCCGCCGTCCAGATCCTGCAAGATCTCCGCGTTGGCGCGGGCCGGATCCGGGTGGGCGACCCGGGTGCGCACGTCCCATGGACGCTCGGCGTCGCTCGGCCGAAGATCGAGCGGGAGGCCGGCCGTCGCCGGGTAGAGCGGTTCGATCGGCAGGCCTTCGACGGTCCTGAGCTGCAGGCTGTCAAAGGGCGTTTCACCGAGGGTCTTGGCGACGAGGGCCTTCCAGGCGGATTCGTCAGCCGGCGGAAACAGGTCCGCGAGTGCTAGGGTGTCGGCCATCGGGGTCTGATGCGGCGCCGCCCCTGACGCGTCAAGTCCGCGCGGCGGAATTGGCCGGCCGGGGGTTGTCGGATGGATGATCTTGTCTGTACGGAACAAATCCTCCGATTCAGCTGGACTGGATAATCACGCCGATGTCGCTGCCGCCCGTGCTCAGTCAACGCCTACGTCTGCCGGTGATTGGCTCGCCGCTGTTCATCATCTCGGGGCCGGAGCTGGTGATTGCCCAGTGCAAGGCGGGGATCGTGGGCACGTTTCCGGCGCTGAACGCCCGCCCGGCTTCGCAGCTCGACGAATGGCTGCACCAGATCACCGAGGAACTGGCGGCCTGGGACAAGGCCAATCCGGACCGGCCCTCGGCGCCGTTCGGGGTCAACCACATCGTCCACAAGACCAACAACCGCCTCGACCACGATCTGGAGGCGACGACCCGCTGGAAGGTGCCGGTGATCGTGACGTCGCTGGGAGCGCGGGCGGAGCTGAACGCGGAGGTGCGCAGCTATGGCGGGGTGACGCTGGCGGACGTGATCGATGACCGATTCGCCCGCAAGGCGGTGGAAAAGGGATCCCAGGGGCTGATTCCGGTGGCGGCCGGGGCCGGCGGGCATGCGGGCACCCTGTCGCCGTTCGCCCTGGTGCAGGAACTTCGCCAGTGGTTCGACGGGCCGATCGCCCTGTCCGGCGCCCTCGCCAGCGGCGCCGCGGTGCTGGGGGCTCAGGCG
>CAXNKO010000334.1:0-3427 GCA_964202685.1 Caulobacterales bacterium | reverse complement strand
GTTGTACTTGCAATAGCTGTCCACGCGGGCAAGCGCCTGGCCGCGGGCCGCCAGCGCCCCGGGTTCCAGCCCCAGCTCGGCCATCAGGGCGGCGTTGGCCTGCTCCACCCGCAGCATGTAGAAGCGCACATTCATGTGGCCCAGGTCGTCGGTCTCGTCATTGCCGACGATGGAGGTGTGCAAGCGCCGCATACGAAATGTTCCTAGGCCACGAAATGGAGATCCCGGCCGCGCCACCCAGGCGCGCCCCAATAAAATGGCCGGCCCCGGAAGCCTGGAAGGCTTCATCACGCGGTCGGCGGCTGCGGTGATACTTAGCCGCGAGGGATTGTCAAATTCACACCGGCGGCGCCGAAGAGGTGGGCGAGCGCCGGTTCCTGTTCTAAGCAAGGGGCCGAGATGCGGGCGCGCAACCGGCGCCGCGCCAGGATCATCAGGGAGAATACGCATGTACGACGTCATGGAAGGCGTGAAGGTCATTGAGGTCGCCGAGCACACCTTCGCGCCGTCCGCCGGGGTCATGCTGGCCGACTGGGGCGCCGAGGTGATCAAGGTCGAGCGCGGGGTCGGCGGCGGCGATCCGGCCCGGCACCTGGCGGTGCTGCAGCGGCCCGGCCAGAAGCTGAACGCCTATTTCGAGGTGGCCAACCGCGGCAAACGCTCCATCGGCCTGGACCTGCGCCGGCCGGAGGGCCGCGAAATTCTCTACAAGCTGGTGGCGGACGCCGACGTGTTCATCACCAATCTGCGCGCCGACGCGCGCAAGAAGCTCGGCATCGAGCCCGAGGAGTTGATGAAGCGCAATCCGCGGCTGATCTACGCCCGGGCCACCGGCTATGGACCCAAGGGGCCGATGGCCGACGATGGCGGGTTCGACTACCCGTCGTCCTGGTGCCGCTCGGGCTCGGCCTTCAACCAGACGCCGCTGAACGGCGATCCGCCGCCCCAGCAGCCGGGCTCGGTGGGCGACCTGTGCGGCGGGGCCACCATCGCCGGGGCGATCTCCGCCGCCCTGTTCCGCCGCGAGCGGACCGGCAAGGGCTGCCTGGTGGATCATTCGCTCTACGGCATGGGCGCCTACATCATGACCCAGTCGATCGCCGGCGCCAGCATGGCCGGAACCGCCAACCCGCCGGCCCGGGAGGTCCCGCCCGGCGCGGCCAATGCGCTGGTCCGCCACTACCGCACCAAGGACAACCGCTGGATCACCCTGTGCTTCCTGTTCGATTTCTGGTTCCCGGACTTCGCCCGGCGCATCAAGCGCGAGGATCTGCTCGCCGATCCGCGGTTCAAGGACGAACCGTCGAAATACGCCAACGGCGAAGCGCTGACCGCCGAGATCCAGAAGGAATTCGACAAGTACGACTACAAGGAGATGCAGGCGATCCTGAAGGGCTCCGAAGGGGTCTGGGCGCCGGTGCAGAACGCCGGCGAGGTGCTGGCCGACGAACAGGCGATCCTCAACGGCATCGTCACGCCGGTGACCACCTATGACGGGGGCGAATACTGGGCGGCCCATTCGCCCGGGCAGTTCGACGGGCGTCCGGTGGGGGCGCTGATGGCCAGCCCCGCCTATGGCCAGCACAATGACGAGGTGGCCCGCGGCCTGGGCTTCTCGGAGGCCGAGATCGCCGCCATGCGGGCCGACGGGCTGCTGGTCTCGGCCTGACCCACGGCCGAGCGGGCGGCGGTTCAGGCCGCCCGCGACCAGGGCGGCAGGGTCGACAGGTCGCGGCTCTTGTCGGCGTCACGGGCCCGCGGCGCGCCGCTGAGCGCGACGGCGCAGACACCGAGGAACGAGGCATAGAGGGGAAGGTAGAGCAGCAACAGGGACCAGTGCATGGAATACTCCCGTCAAACGCCCCGCTGACCTTGCTCACCTGATTCGAAGGCGCCGAAATGACCGGATTGCGGCCTAACGGCGGCGGCTGGCCCGGGGTCGCGCACAGCCATTGGGTTTCAGGCATGGCTGAGACAAAGCGTCTGAGGCTCGGCGCCTTCATGCGCCCGGTGAGCATCCACACCGGCGCTTGGCGCTATCCCGGCGCCATCGCCGACGCCAATTTCAACTTCCCGGCCCTCAGGGGCTTCACCCAGAAGCTGGAGCAGGGCCGCTTCGACGCCTTTTTCATGGCCGACCACCTGGCCTTGCTGGACATGCCGATGGCGGCGCTGAAGCGCAGCCACACGGTGACCTCGTTCGAGCCGTTCACCCTGTTGTCGGCCCTGGCCACGGCGACCGAGCACATCGGGCTGATGGCCACCGCCTCGACCACCTATGACGCGCCCTACCATGTGGCGCGCCGGTTCGCCTCGCTGGATCACATCAGCGGCGGCCGGGCCGGCTGGAACATTGTCACCACCGCCAATCCCGATGCGGCGATGAACTTCGGCCTCGACGAGGACATGGACCACGACGCGCGCAATGTCCGCGCCCGCGAGTTCTTCGAGGTGGTGACCGGCCGGTGGGATTCCTTCGCCGACGACGCCTTCGTGCGGGCTGCGGCCGAAGGGATCTATTTCGATCCGGCGCGGCTGCATGTGCTGGACCACAAGGGCACGCACCTATCCGTGCGCCGGCCGCTCAACATCGCCCGGCCGGCGCCTCGGAGGGCATGGCTCCAGCGCCATGGCCATCAAGGCCTCGGCCTGGGCGCGGGTCAGGCCGCCGTCATGTTCCCGGATCGCGGCCGGCTCCTGCCATGCCGCCCAATCGGCGGTTCCCGGTTAATTTTAATGGGAACCGCCGCAACGTCCGGACGGCGCCCCCGCCGCGCGACGGACGGCTCGGCGGCTTGATGGCGATCAATGCCTTGCGAGACGCCGGCCCTTACCAGGACCCTTCACCCTGGTGAGGGCAAGGCCATGGCGCAGGACACACGCAGGATCGCCATCATCGGCGGCGGGATCGCCGGACTGTGCGCGGCGGTCTACGCCCGAAAGAGCGGCTATGAGGTCGAGGTCTTCGAGCAGCACCACGGCCCGGGCGGACTGGCCGCCAGTTGGCGGCGCGGGGACTATACCTTCGAGACCTGCCTGCACTGGCTGGTGGGATCGAACCCGCGCGGAACCCTTCACGCCCAGTGGCTGGAAGTGTGTGACCTGGAAAAGCTGACCTTTGTCGATCACGACGTGTTCGTGACCCTGGAGACCCCAACCGGCGCGACCCTGACGATCTACTCGAACGTCGACCGGCTGGAAGCCGAACTGCTCATGGTGGCGCCCGAGGACAGCGAGGAGATCCGCCACTTCGCCGCCGCGATTCGCCACCTCGCCGACTGTTCCCCGTCAGCACCTATGAGACAGATGAGGGGTATTGAGCAGAGGAGGGTTTTGGTTTCATCGTAGTGACGAAGGAACGAAGATGAGACCAAAACCCTCTGCCCAAAAATCTCCCGGTGAACGGGTGGTGCAGGACATTCGCCGC
>CAXNKO010000333.1:0-3445 GCA_964202685.1 Caulobacterales bacterium | reverse complement strand
GGCGCGCATGGGCGATCCGGGGCTGCGCGCCCGCATCCTTGCCGAAGCCGATATTAACCCCGACCGCTCCATCGGCGGCATGGGCCGGATGGTCGAGCAGATGTTCCGCCTGGGCGACCCGCCGAACTACGAACCGCCGCCCGAGCAGCGCTTCTCCAGCCGCGCGGCGGCCCTGGGGGTCAGCGCCGATGCGGTGGCCTATGACGAGCTGCTCGGCGACGAGGGCCGGGCCCTGCTCTATCTGCCGGTGGCCAATTACCGCCTGGGCTCCCTGGACCAGGCGCTGGAGATGATGCGCCATCCCCTCACCGTGGTGGCCCTGGGCGACGGCGGCGCCCACTACGGCCTGATCTGCGACGCCACCTACCCGACCTTCGCGCTGACCCACTGGGTGCGCGACCGGGTGGGCGAGCGGCTGCCTCTGGCCTGGATGGTGCGGGCCCTGACCCGGACCCCGGCCGAAAGCGTCGGGCTACTGGACCGCGGCCTGCTGGCGCCGGGTCTCAAGGCCGACGTCAATGTGATCGACTTCGCGCGACTGTCGCTGGGGGCGCCCAAGGTGGTCTATGACCTGCCGTCGAGGGGGCGGCGGATGCTGCAGCCGGCTCGGGGCTATCTGGCCACCCTGGTGTCCGGCCAGGCGACCCGCCGGGACGACCAGTCGACCGGGGTGTTTCCCGGCCGGCTGGTCCGGGGCCAGCGAAGTTAGGCCGCCCTGGCGATGACCCGGTTGCGGCCGGCGGCCTTGGCTTCATATACCGCCTCGTCGGCGCGTTTCAGCAGCAGCTCGGGCGTGTCGTCCGCCCCCAGGGTCGAGGCGACGCCGATGGAGATGGTGACTGTCAGCAGCTCCTGGCCGTTCATCACCCGGAACGGCGAGCCGGCCACGTGCAGGCGGATGCGTTCGGCGATGCGGTGGGCGTCCTCGAGCTTGGTGTCGGGCATCACCACCACGAACTCCTCGCCGCCGAAGCGGCAGGGCAGATCGATGGCGCGGACGTTTGACGCCAGGCGCACGGCGAACTCGCGCAGCACCTCGTCGCCCACGTCGTGACCGAAGCCGTCGTTGATCTTCTTGAAGTGATCGATGTCGATCAGCAGGGTCGCCACCGGACTGCCGCCCAGGGCGGCGCGCTTCACCAGCGCCTCCAGCTGGCCGCTCATGTAGCGGCGGTTGTGCAGGCCGGTGAGCTGGTCGGTGACGGCCAGTTCCAGGGAGTGGTCGAGATTGTCGCGCAGATAGTCGGTGTAGCGCTTGCGGCGGATCTGGGTGCGGGCCCGGGCCGATAGCTCCTGGGGGTCGATGGGCTTGGCCAGGATGTCGTTGACGCCGATCTCCAGCGCCTTCACCAGCCGCGGCCGCTCGTCATAGTCCACCACCGCCAGGATCGGCAGGTGCCGAGTCGCCTCCTCCGAGCGCAGCTGGCCGGCCAGGCGCAGGCCGTCGAAGCCGCGCGAGGTGGCGTTGATGATCACCAGGTCCACGGGCCCCTTGGCCGTGGCCAGGGCCTTTTCGGGATCCGCCTCCACCAGCGGCCGGTGCTCGATGCCCAGCTCGGCGGCCACCCGCTGCGACTGGCGCTCATTGTCGTCGATGATCAGGATCCGGCCGCCCGCGCCGCCCAGGCGCGAGGCGACGCCGGCGATCACTCCCATGCGCCGGCCCGAGGCCTCGCGGTCGCGCAGTTCGTCGATGACGGTCTTCAGCCGCGTCAGGCTGCGCACCCGGGCGAACAGCATGACGTCGTCGATGGGCTTGGTGAGGAATTCATCGGCCCCGGCCTCCAGGCCGGCGATCCGGTCGCTGCGGCCGTCCAGGGCGGTGACCAGCACCACCGGCACATGGCGGGTCTCGGGATCGTCCTTGAGGCGTCGGCACACCTGGAAGCCATCCATGCCCGGCATCATCACGTCCAGCAGCACGATGTCGGGCTTTTCCGCCGCGGCGATGGCCAGGGCGGTGGGACCGTCATAGGCGGTGAGCACCTCATAGTACTCGGACGTCAGCTTGGCCTCGAGCAGCCGGACGTTGGCCTCGATATCGTCGACGACAAGGATACGCGCGGACATCGGCTATTCCAGCAGGCGTCGGATGGTTTCGAGGAAGTGGGTCACCGAGATCGGCTTGGAGATATAGGCCTCGCAGCCCCCCTCGCGGATCCGCTCCTCGTCGCCCTTCATGGCGAAGGCGGTGACCGCCACCACCGGAATGGAGGCGAGCTCATCGTCTTCCTTGAGCCACTTGGTGACCTCCAGGCCGGAGATTTCCGGCAGCTGGATGTCCATCAGGATCAGGTCCGGGCGGTGTTCGCGGGCCAGGGCAAGCGCCTGCAGCCCCTCGCGAGTCTGCAGGGTCTCGTAACCCTGAGCGTCGAGCAGATCATGAAAAAGCTTCATGTTCAGCTCGTTATCCTCGACGATGAGGACTTTCTTGGCCATTGCCGACTCGACAGTCTTTCATTGGCCGGCTCGAGTTGATCGTCGCCGCCCCACCATGTGCAGAGTCATCACATGGATATCCTTAAACTTCGTTAGTCGCATGAGCCCGCCCTTGTCCGACCCCCTGGATCCGGCCGTTCGCCAGGCCGAAATCGACACCCTGGCGATCGCCCCCGACCGGCCGCTGGTGGTGGTGGACGTGGACGAGGTGCTGGGCCTGTTCATGGCCGGTTTCGGCGCCTTCCTGGCGGCCCGCGACCTGGAATTCCGGGTCGAGCGGTTCGCCCTGTTCCAGAACATCTTCCGGCCCGGCGAGACCCAGCACCTGGATATCGCCGAGGGCCGGCGGCACTTCGATGAATTTTTCCGGATCGGATCCGAGGCAATGGCGCCGGTCCCGGGGGCCGCGGCGGCCCTGGGCAGGCTTTCAGCTCGGGCCTCGGTGGTGATCTGCACCAATGCGCCGGCCACGGCGCGGACGGCCAGAGCGCGCTGGCTGGTCCGCCACGGGCTGGACTATCCCCTGGTGCTGAACACCGGGCCGAAGGGACCGCTGACCGCCGCCATGGCGGCGCGCACCTCGCGGCCCTCGGCCTTCGTCGACGACCTGCTGTCGAACCTCGACTCGGTGGCCGAGGCCTCGCCCGCCACGGCGCGGTTCCAGCATGTAGCCGACGAACGGCTGCGGCCGCTGGCGCCCTCGAAGCCGGACCTGCACCGGCGGATCGACGACTGGGCGGACCTGGGCGAGGCCATCGCCGCGGCGATCGGCGGCTGAGCAGGGGTCCGCGCGGGCGCAACAATCGGCTATCCTCACCCCATGATCCGCATCGGCGTGGACTTCGGCGGCACCAAGATAGAGGCGGCGGCCCTGGATGGCGCCGGCGCGGTGGTGGCGCGGCGGCGCGCGCCCAGCCCGCCGGACTATGAGGCGGCGCTGGCGACGGTGCGCGACCTGGTGGGCGAGATAGAGCGGGCCGTCGGTGTGACAGGCGCCCCTGTGGGC
>CAXNKO010000332.1:0-3459 GCA_964202685.1 Caulobacterales bacterium | reverse complement strand
AGGAGGCGGGCGATGAGCCGCGATAACAGCATCAACATCAAGGCCGGCGGCGACGTCAGGATCGAGGCGATCGCGGTGGGCGACGGCGCCCAGGCCGCGGCGGTGCAGTCCGCCCAGGCCGAGAAGCTGGCCGAGCATTTCCTGCAGATTCGCACCTCGTTCGACGCCCTGGAATCGGCCGGCGAGATCACCCCCGCCGAGGCGGCCCTGCTGCGGACCGAGGCCGAGGAGGTGCATGCGGTGGCCAAGACGGCGCTGACCGACGAAAGCCAGAAGGAGAACCTAGTCTTGAAACTCAAGCGCTTCGGCGGCAGCATCAACACCTTCTGCCGTGAGCAGAAGGTGCTGTTCGAGGCGCTGCATCATGTCGCCGCCGCCTGCGCGGTCCCGTTGGGGCTGCTGGGCCTTCCCGGCGTCTGAACAATCCGCCGTTTGCATCGGCGCGGGCCGTATGGTTGTTCGACCGCTGCGCCAACCAACCCGACCGGGGAGACCCTGAATGCCCGAGGCCGCCCGCTGGCCCGCCATGACCATCGCCCAGGCCAATCAGCTCATGACCGCGCCTGGCGCACTGCTGGAGACCGAGGAAACGCTGATCGGGGCGGTGACGTTCAAGACCTTCAAGAACCTGCCGCCCACCTATCGCCACATGATCGAGCACGCCCGCGGCTTCGGCGCGCGGACCTTCCTGGTCTATGAGGATGAGCGGGTCAGCTACGAGGCCTTCTACCGGGCGACCTCGGCTATCGCCCGCGAACTCCTGGCCCGAGGCGTGGTCAAGGGCGACCGGGTCGCCCTGATCATGCGCAACCTGCCGGAGTGGGTGGCGTGCTTCTACGGCGCCCTGGCGATCGGGGCGATCGTCACGCCGCTGAACGCCTGGTGGACCGGTCAGGAGCTTGAGTACGGCCTGCGGGATTCGGGCGCCAGGATCGCGCTGATGGACGCGGAGCGCTACGCCCGCCTGACCGAGCACTTTCAGGGTCTTCCGGCGCTGAGGCACATCTATGTCAGCCGCGCCGAGGCGGAACTGGCGCCCGGGGTGATCGCGCTGGAGTCGGTGATCGGCGCCCCGCCGGCCTGGGGCGAGCTGCCGGATCAGGTCCTGCCCGAGGCGGATATCGCCACCGATGACCTGGCGACCCTGCTTTACACTTCCGGCACCACCGGCGCGCCCAAGGGGGCCCTGGGTAGCCACCGGGCCGGCATGACCAATGTGTTCACCGCGCTCGCCGTCGGCGCACGCACGTTCCTGCGGCGCGGGGAGGCGCCCCCTGCGCCGGATCCCAGCGCGCAGCGCACCACCCTGGTGTCGGTGCCGTTCTTCCACGTCACCGGCTCCATCGCGGTCCTGAACCCCCACGTCTACAACGGCGCCAAGATGGTGATGATGCACCGCTGGGACGCCGTGCGGGCCTTTCAGCTCATCGAGCGCGAGCGGGTGAGCGGGGCGGGCGGCGTGCCCACCATCGCCTGGCAGCTGATCGAGCATCCCGAGCGGGCCAACTACGACCTGTCGTCCCTGGAGACGGTGAGCTATGGCGGCGCGCCCTCGGCGCCGGAACTGGCCGGCCGCATCCGCGAGATGTTCCCCAACGCCCAGCCCGGCAACGGCTGGGGCATGACCGAGACCACCGGCACGGTCACCACCCACACGGCGGAGGACTATCTCAACCGGCCGCAGTCCTGCGGCGCGCCCTCGCCGGTGGCCGAGCTCAAGATCGTCGATCCGGCCGACGGGGTCACCGTCCTGCCCACGGGAACGGTGGGCGAGCTGTGGGCCAAGGGGCCGATGGTGTCCGCTGGCTACTGGAACAAGCCCGAGGCCAGCGCGGCCAGCTTCGTCGATGGCTGGGTGCGCACTGGCGACCTGGCCCGGCTCGACGAGGAGGGCTTCTGCTTCATCGTCGACCGGGCCAAGGACATGCTGATCCGCGGCGGCGAGAACATCTACTGCGTCGAGGTGGAGAGCGCGCTTTACGCCCACCCGGCGATCATGGACGCCGCCGTGGTGGGGGTGGCCCACCGGACCCTGGGCGAGGAACCGGCCGCGGTGGTCACCCTCAAGCCCGGCGCCGCGGCGACGGAGGACGAGCTGCGCGCCGTGGTGGCGGCCCGGCTGGCCGCCTTCAAGGTGCCGGTGGCGGTGAAGTTCTGGCCCGAGACCCTGCCGCGTAACGCCAATGGCAAGATCCTCAAGTCGGAACTGAAGAAGCTTTTCACCCCCCGGGGCTGAGCCGGAGATGGCGGGCCTTCGCGCCGATCTGGCCCTGGTGGCGCGGGGCTTGTTCGAAAGCCGCGCCAAGGCCCGCGCCGCCATCGAGGCCGGGCGGGTCACGGTGGACGGTCGTCCGGTCCTGAAGCCCTCCGAGCTGCTGTCCGACGATGCGGCGGTGATGGCCGAGCCGGCGCATCCCTGGGTCGGCCGCGGCGGGCTGAAGCTCGCCCATGCGCTGACGATCTGGCCCATTGCGGTGGCGGGGCGCGTGGTGCTGGACGTGGGCGCGTCCACCGGGGGGTTCACCGAGGTCTGTCTGTCCAGGGGCGCGCGGCGGGTGTTCGCCGTCGATGTGGGCCGCGACCAGCTGCATGCCCGGCTGGCGGACGATCCGCGGGTGACCAAGCTGGAGGCGACGGACGCGCGGTCGCTGGGTTCCGACCTGGTCCCGGAGGCCTGCGACCTGATCGTCTGCGATGTGAGCTTCATCTCCCTGGCCAAGGCGCTGCCGGCCGCCCTGGCCCTGGCGGCGGAGGGCGCCGATCTCGTCGCCCTGGTCAAACCGCAGTTCGAGGTGGGCCGCGCCCTGGTGGGACGCGGCGGTCTGGTGCGCCATGCGGCGGCCCGGCGCCAGGCCGTGGACGCCGTAGGGACCTTCCTGGAGGCCTCGGGATGGTCCGTGCAGGCCGACGCCGAGAGCCCGGTGGTCGGTGGGCAGGGGGCGATCGAGTATCTGATCTGGGCCCGGATTAATTCGCCAGATTGCTACTCGACCACCTGATAGCGCCCGGAGGCGTCCCGGCACACGCGCACGAAGCGCTTCTGGACGCGGCCGTCCGGCAGATAGATCGGGCTCTCGGCCAGGGTGCAGTTGTCCGCCGCCGGGGAACGTTCCTCGACCCGATAGCTGTCGCCATAGTCCCGCCGATACCGGTCGTCGTCGCGGGAACTGTCGTAGGCTTGGCGGTCGTAGTAGCGGTCGTTGGCGCCGTAACGGTCGCCGTAGCGATCGTGATAGGTGCGCCCGTCGCGGTAGCGGTCCTCATAGCGGTAGCGGCTGTCATAGGCGCTGGAGCGGGACGGCGCGTAGCTTCCCTCCGAGCAGGCGGCCGAGCGGTTGCCGATCACCGCCCCGGCCACGCCGCCCACCGCGCCGCCCAGCAGCGCCCCCTCGGTGCGTACGTCGCGGGCCGCGGCGTTGGAGCCGATGGCCGCGCCAATGGCCGCCCCCAGCAGGCCGC
>CAXNKO010000331.1:0-3466 GCA_964202685.1 Caulobacterales bacterium | reverse complement strand
GGTGTTGCGGTAGTCGTTGAGGGTGGCCTCCTCCCAGCCCAGGGTCTCCGCGGCGCTGCCGCCGGCGTTGAGCACCAGGATGTCGATGGTTCCCAGCGCCGCCAGGGCCTGGTCGGCCAGGGCCTCCACCGCGGTGTCGTCGATGAGGTCACCCACCACGGGATGAGCCTCGCCGCCGGCGGCGCGGATCTCGGCCACCACCGCGGCGATGCGCTCGGCGTTGCGCCCGTGGACGCCGACGATGGCCCCCTCGGCCGCCAGCAGCCGCGCGGTGGCCGCCCCGATGCCGTCGCTGGCGCCGGTGACCAGGGCGCGCCGTCCGGCCAGACCCATGTCCATGTTCGTCTCCCTCGTTCCGGTTCAGGCCAGGCTGGCCAGCAGTTCCAGCGTCCGCGTGGTCGAGCCCTCTTCCACGTTCATCACCGACCCCATGAACTGGGTCACGCCGATATCGGCCAGGCGTGCGATGGCGGCGCGCAGGGTCTTTTCGTCGCCGACGATGGCGATGTCGGCGGGATGCAGGCCCGGGCCCTCCCGGTCCATCATCGCCCGGTAGGAGGGCAGGTTGTCGTAGATCGCCAGGGTCCGGGCGATCTTTTCCCGGGCGGCGTCCGCGTCGTGGGTCAGCACGATGGGGTAGCCGGCGGCGATGGTGGGCGGCCCGCGCTGGGCGTCGGCGGCGGCCTTGGCGATGGTGGGGGCGATATGCTGCTGCATGGTCTTGGGGCCCACCATCCAGGTGATGGTCCCGTCGGCCATCCGGCCGGCCAGCTTCAGCATCACCGGACCCAGCGCCGCCACCAGCACCTTGGGCGCCGCCACCCCGGGCAGGGTGATCTGGAAATTGCGCGCGGTGAGGGTCTCGCCGCTGAAATTCACCGGCTCCCCATGCAGGGCCGGCATCAGGATCGACAGGTACTCGCGCATGTGCCGGGCTGGCCGGTCGAACGACATGCCCAGCATGCCCTCGATCACCACCTGGTGCGACAGGCCGATGCCGAGCACGAACCGCCCGCCGGTGAGCGAGGCGGCGCTCATCGCCTGGGCGGCCAGCGCCGTGGGGTGGCGCGGATAGGTCGGCGTCACCGCCGTGCCCAGGGTGATGTTGGCGGTGGCGTGCCCGGCCACGCTGAGCACGTCGATGGAGTCGAAGGCGAAGGTCTGCGGCAGCCAGACGCTCTGCAGGCCCTGGGCCTCGAAGCCGCGGATCTGCTCCACCAGGGCCGCAGGGGTGGGCGAGGCGCGGCTAACCCCGGTCATGGCGCCAATCTTCATGATGGATATCCTTCAGGCCAGTTGCGGCGCGATCTCTTCGCCCAGGCGACGGATGGCGGCCACGGCGTCGCGGGGGTGGTCCCAGGGGGTGACGATGGCCCGGTCGACGCCCAGGTCGCGATAGCGCTTGAGCTCGTCGAGGCCGGCCGATCCGTTGAACTGGATCACCACCTGGAACGGTCCGTCGCGGCCCGCCTCGGCGCGCAGCTCGGCCAGGCGCTGCAGATTGCCGGGCAGGGTGTCCAGGGTCTGGGCCATGGGCAGCCAGCCGTCGCCCAGCCGGGCGGCCCGGCGAAGCGCGGCGGGGGAATCGCCGCCGATCAGGAACGGCGGCCAGGGCGTCTGCACCGGCTTGGGCTGGAACTTCACCGGCTGGAAGGTGAAGAACTCCCCGTCGTGCTCGATGACGTCCTCGGTGAACAGCCGCTGGATGATCCGGATGGTCTCGTTGACCCGGCCCGCCCGGGTCTCGAACGGCAGCTGCATCGCCTGCCATTCCTCCGACAGCCAGCTGGCCCCGACGCCGAAGTCGATGCGCCCATTGGAGAGCAGATCCGCAGTGGCCAGCGCCCGGGCGGTGATGAATGGATGGCGCAGGCCAATGTTGAACACATTGATCCCCAGCCGGATGGTGCGGGTCTGGCCGGCCAGATAGGCGAGCTGCAGCCACGGATCCCAGGCTGGCGTGTCGCCGGAAATCGGCGGCTCGCCCTCGTGAGGCGACCCCGGATGGCCGGACATCTTCACCGGCATGATCAGGTGCTCGGGGAACCACACGCTATCCAGCCCCGCCGTCTCCGCCGCCTGGGTGAACTCGACCCAGTTGCGCGGCCCCACCCGCAGGGAGATTCCGATCTTCATGGCGACGGCTTTCGTTTCAGCGTGGCCAGCTTCGCATGATGTCGCCGCCACAGCCAACCGTTAGCCTATGCGGACCGGGCGGCGCGCATGACACCATTTGCCCGCTCAGGAGGCTGGCCGTCTCATTGCGGATATGGTTCGCTGCCGGTCTGTCGTTTGGTCTTTTGGGGGAGTATTCGATGCCGCAGCCAACTTTGCCCAACTCGCACGACATCGATCGCAGGCGCCTGATCGCCGGGGCGCTGGCGGGGGCCGCCGCCGCGACGCCGGCTCTGGCGGCGGCGACGGACGACCTCACCTGGACGCCGGCCTGGCGTCTGCGCGAGATGATCGTGTCGCGGAAGATTTCGCCGGTGGAGGTGGTGGATCACTTCCTGGCCCGCATCGAGCGGCTGAATCCATCCATTGGCGCGTTCAGCTTCGTCAACGCCGAGGAAGCCCGCGCCGCCGCCCGGGCGGCGGAACAGGCGGTCCTGGCGCGGGGCCCGCTGGGTCCGCTGCATGGCCTGCCGGTGTCGTTCAAGGACCTTGTCATGGTGCGCGGCGCGCCCTCGCCCACCGGGCGCGGCGCCGGGCCGGCGCAGTATGACGACGCCGTTGTCGAGCGGATCCGCGCCGCCGGCGGCATCGTCATCGGCAAGACGGTCATGGCCGGGCCGCCGGCCCTGTCCGGCGCGGCCAATCCCTGGAACCTCGGCCGGGTCGCCGGGGCCTCCAGCTCCGGCGGCGCGGCGGCCACCGCGGCGGGCCTGGGGCCGCTGGCGGTGACCAGCGACGGCGGCGGATCGACCCGGCTGCCGGCCGCTTATAGCGGCGTGGTCGGCCTGCACCCAACCATCGGCCGCGTCCCCCGCTTCAGCGCGCTCGCCGGCGGATTGCCGGGTTGGCTGAGCGCCGGCTGGTCGGGCTCGCTGGGGCCGACCACCCGGGACGCCCGCGACTCGGCCATGCTGCTGCAGGTGATGGCCGGCGGCGACTGGCGCACCATCGGCAGCTTCCCCGGCCCCGCGCCGGACTATCAGACCGGACTGGAGGCGGGGGTGCGCGGCATGCGCATGGCCTGGACCTCCGACTACGGCTACGCCGGCGCCTATTCCCAGCCGGTCACCGAGCGGCTGCTGGCCGTGGTCCGCGACGCCGCGTTTGGATTTGGCCGGCTAGGTGTCGCCGTCGAGGATCCCGGCTTCCGCACGGCGGATTCCCACCCGGTGTTCATGGCCATAAGACGCGCCCTGGAGACCGCTGGCGGCCAGCAGAGCGACCGGCGATCCGAACTCGATCCCGACACCGCCTTCATCGAGCGGGAGAAGATGGCCCAACAGTATTTGCG
>CAXNKO010000330.1:0-3466 GCA_964202685.1 Caulobacterales bacterium | reverse complement strand
CGCCCATCCAGGCTTCGTCGGTGAACAGCGACAGGTCGCCGGCCTGGGTGAAGTCCTGCTGGGCGGCGAAGAAGGTGGCCGAGCTGATCGGCGAGTCCACGCCCTGGGCGGCCAGCCAGGCCAGGGTGGCCGACAGCAGGGTGCCGGCGATGCAATAGCCGACGGTGTTCACCTTGGCCGCGCCGGTCTGCTCCATGACCTTGGTGACCGCGGTCAGCAGGCCCTCGGTCATATAGTGCTCGAAGGTCTTGTCGGCGTGGCGGCTGTCCGGATTGACCCAGGAGGTGACGAAGACGGTGAACCCCTGGTCCGTCAGCCAGCGGATCATCGAGTTGGCCGGCTGCAGGTCGAGGATGTAATATTTGTTGATCCAGGAGGTGGCGATCAGCAGCGGAATCTCGCGCACCGTCTCGGTGGTCGGCGAGAACTGCAGCAGCTGCAGCAGATCGTTCTCGAACACCACCTTGCCCGGGGTGGCGGCGACATTCTCCCCCACCGTGAACCGGGCCATGTCGGTCTGGCTGACGGTGAGCTCGCCGCCGCCGCGCTTCAGGTCGGCGGCGAAGTTCACCATGCCGCGCACCAGGCTCTCGCCCTTCGTCCTCACCGCCTCGTCCAGCGCCTCGGGGTTTGAGCCCAGGAAGTTTGAGGGCGAGAAGATGTCGGTGATCAGCCGGGTGAAGAACTCGATCCGCCGCTTGGTCACCGGATCGCTGGCCTCGGCCTGGCTGGCCAGGGTGTTCAGCCAGTCGGCGTTCAGCTGATAGGCTTGGCGGATGGCGTCGAAGAACGGCTGGTCCCAGGCCGCGCCGGCGAAGCGCTTGTCGCGGGGCGCCGCCTCGCCGCCGCCCAGGAACCGCTGCATCGACGTGCGCCAGATCCCCAGCGCCCCGTCCAGCAGTCCCATGTTGGCCCGCCAGACCCCCTCGGGGCGCGCGGCCGAGCTCAGGAACACGTCCAGCATCGACGGGCCCAGGTGCAGAGGATCGGCGCCCATCGGCCCCTTGCCCGCCCGCCGCAGCGCGCTCTCCAGGATCGCGCCCTGGCCGATCACCGCGGCGCGGGCCAGGTTGGCGGAGAACTGCTGCAATGCGGCAGGATTGAGGCTCAGGGGCGTGGCGGGGGCGCTGTCGGACATGGTTCCTCCACTACGTCATGGCGCAGCAAATCGCTTGGAGGGACCTGTACAGAGTTTTCGCTGCAATGCAACATCACACCTATGCTGCACCGCAATATCCGCATTGGGACAGCGGCTCAGTCGATCTCGAACGCGTCAATCGAGGACGCCGCCGCGGCGAGCGTCGGCGCGCGCTGAGGCGCCGGGGACGGAGTCCGGACCGGCGCGGCCTTTCGCGCCGCATGCCGGGCGATAATCGCCGAGAAGTATTTCGCGAACCCGCCCATGGTGAAGGGCCTGGCGATCACGCCTACGCCGTGCAGCTGCTTGGCTTCGGCGACGGCGTCACCAGCGGTTTCGCCGGCCATGATCACCACCGGAATGTGCGCCGTGGATGGATTCCTGCGCATGTCCCGCAGCAGGCCCAGGCCGTCGCGCCCCTGCGGCCCCATGTCGATGAGCACCAGATCGAACTTTTGGTGTTGCAGGGTCCGCAGGGCGGCGGCGGCGTCATCGACCTCGCTGATCCGGCTCAGGCCCAGTTGACGCAGCTCATTGCGCACCATGACGCGGAACGAGTGCTGGTCATCGACAATGAGGATGTTCATCACACTCCCCTCGGCGCTGAACGGCGCGAACATAGCCGGAGTTCATTGGCGG
This sequence comes from Caulobacterales bacterium, assembly GCA_964202685.1. Classification (GTDB taxonomy): domain Bacteria; phylum Pseudomonadota; class Alphaproteobacteria; order Caulobacterales; family Caulobacteraceae; genus Phenylobacterium. The sequence continues at coordinate 1,689 of CAXNKO010000330.1, read as the reverse complement.
AGCGTTAACCAGGCGCCCCGCCGCCGCGAGCTTTCGCTTGCCGGATCGGGCCGGAACCGGGGATTGTGCGGCCCGACAACAGCGAGCGCCCCGTGACCGAGACCTTCTTCGCCTTCCACCGCCACGGCTTTGTCCGCGCCGCCGCCTGCACGCCGGCGGTGCTGCCCGGCGATCCCGGCTTCAATGCCGCCGCGACCCTGGCCCTGGCGCGGCAGGGTCATGCGCGCGGCGTCGATCTGATGCTGTTCCCGGAGCTGGGGCTGTCGGCCTATGCCATCGACGACCTGTTGCTGCAGGACGCCCTGTTGCGCCGGGTGGAGGCCGAACTCGCCGGCCTGGCCGCCGCCAGCCGGGATCTTTCGCCGGTGCTGGTGGTGGGCGCGCCCCTGGCCCACAACGGCCGGCTCTACAACTGCGCGGTGGCGATCAGCCGCGGCCGGATCCTGGGGGCGGTCCCCAAGTCGTTCCTGCCCAACTACCGCGAATATTACGAGCACCGCTGGTTCGCCCCCGGCGTCGGTGTCACCGGCCTGGAGATCCGGCTGGCCGGCCAGACCGTCCCGTTCGGAACCGACCTGATGTTCGCGGCCGCCGACCTTGCCGACTTCAGCTTCCACCTTGAGATCTGCGAGGACTTCTGGTCGGCGACCCCGCCCTCCACCCAGGGCGCCCTGGCCGGGGCCTTGATGCTCTGCAACCTGTCGGCCTCCAACATCCTGGTCGGCAAGGCCGACGAACGCGCCATGCTCTGCGCCAGCCAGTCGGTGCGCTGCCAGGCGGCCTATCTCTACGCCGCCGCGGGGCCCGGGGAGAGCACCACCGACCTCGCCTGGGACGGCCAGGCCTCGATTCATGAGCTGGGCCGGCTGCTGGCCCAGACCGAACGCTTCCCCGCCGCGCCGCAGATGGCGGTGGCCGACATCGATGTGGAGCGCCTGCGGCTGGAGCGGATGCGCACGCCCACCTTCGGGGCCGCCGCCGCCGCCGCCGGCTGGCCGGAGCGGTCGTTCCGCCGGGTGAGTTTCGACCACCAGCCGACCTTCGCCGATCAGGGCCTGATCCGCCCCCTGGACCGCTTTCCCTTCGTGCCCGACAAGCCCGAGCGCCTCGACCAGGACTGCTACGAGGTGTTCAACATCCAGGTCCAGGGCCTGGCCAAACGCATCGCCGCCACCAAGAGCCGCCATATCGTCATCGGCGTCTCCGGCGGCCTGGATTCCACCCACGCGCTGCTGGTGGCCGCCAAGGCCTTTGACGCCCTGGGCCTTCCCCGCGCCGACATCCTGGCCTTCACCCTGCCGGGCTTCGCCACCAGCGAGGCCACCAAGGCCAACGCCTGGGCCTTGATGAAGGCCTTAGGCGTCACCGCCGACGAGATCGACATCCGCCCCGCCGCGCGCCGGATGCTGGAGGACATCGGCCACCCGTTCGCCGCCGGCGATCCGGTCTATGACATCACCTTCGAGAACGTCCAGGCCGGCCTGCGCACCGACTACCTGTTCCGCCTGGCCAACCAGCGCCAGGCCTTCGTGCTCGGCACCGGCGACCTGTCGGAGCTGGCGCTGGGCTGGTGTACATATGGCGTCGGCGACCAGATGAGCCACTACAACGTCAACGGTTCGGTGGCCAAGACCCTGATCCAGCATCTGATCCGCTGGGTGGTGAAGACCGGCCAGCTGGGCGACCACG
>CAXNKO010000329.1:0-3477 GCA_964202685.1 Caulobacterales bacterium | reverse complement strand
CGACGACGCCAAACTGCACCCCGTAGAGCTTGGCGGCCAGAACCCGCTCGGTGTCTTCGGCGGTGATCTGCTTCAGCCCGCCCTCGATGAAGGCGTCATCGCTCCAGCCCGCGCTCTGGCGATCAGGGGTGAGGCTCTGCAGGCCGGCGCCGATGTTGACCCGCACCAGCACTTCGTCGTCGCGGAACTTGGTGGGTTTGACGCTCAGGCGCACGCCGTTCTCGAAGCGGATGAACACGGTGTCCAGATCGACCACGTCGCGGGTCTCGACCACCTTGCCAGGGGTCCCGAAGCTCTCGTAGGGCCACGCCAGCGCGCCCAGGGTGTCCGGCGGGGCGACCTCGGTCTTGCGGGACTCCTCCAGGGCGGCCAGCAGGGCCGCCTCGCCGCCGGCGATGGGCTTGGGCTGGGCCATGAACACCAGCGGCCCCTCGCCGTGGAAGGCGGCCTTGAGGGCGGCGGAGACCGTCTCTGCCTTCAGATCCTTCACGATGGCCTCGAACTGGGCCAGGTCCTGGGCCGGATTGGTGACCACCTCGTCGTCATCCAGGGCGCCCACGATCTCAGCGGCGATCTGGCTCTGGCGGCGGGTGGCGGCGCCGGCCACGGCGGCCTTCAGGCTGGCGCGGGACTCTTCGATTTCCCGATCCAGCTCGGCCTGCAGCACCCCATGGCGCAGGGCGCGGCGCTGTTCCTGTTCCACGGCTTGCAGCGCCCGCTTCCAGCCGGACGCCTCGGTGTTGACGATGAGCTGGGTGATGTCGGCGGCGTCGAACTGGTCGCCGTTGAAGGCGCCGGCGGCGATGAAGGGCGGGTCGGCGGCGCGGGCCAGGCTCGACAGGCGCCGGTTGAGCACCGCGAACCCCAGCTGTTCCACCAGCCCGCGCCGGCGTTCGGCCTGGGTGTCGGCGGCGAGCCTGGGCGGGGCGACCCAGGCGATCTGGATTGAGGCCGGCGCGCCGGATTCGATCACCAGCTTCGCCTGCGTCCCACGCCGCTTCACCGGGCCCAGGTCGGGGGCCGGCAGTGACGCCGCGGCGGCCTGCCAGTCGCTGAATCGGCCGCGGATCCTGGTCTCCATCTGGTCCACATCAAAGTCGCCGACCGCAACAAGCACGGTCCGCTCCGGGCGGTACCAGGCCTCGTAGTAGCTGCGGATCTCAGCGGCCGGGGCGGTCTTGAGGATGTCGACCTTGCCGATCGGCGAGCGTTGCGGCGGGCGTTGGCCTTCAAGCAGGAACCCCATCCGCGCCATCAGCAGCCGATAGCCGGGGGTGTCGCGAGCGCGTTCCTCCGACAGCACCACGCCGCGCTCGCGCTCCACCGCGCCGGGGTCGATGGTGAGGGCGCCAGCCGCCTCGCGCAGCAGCATCAGGCTGGTGTCGACGGTCTCCGCATCGGTGCGCGGCAGGTCGAGACGGTAGATGGTCTCGTCAAAGCTGGTGGAGGCGTTGGTGTCGGCGCCGAAGGCCAGGCCCAGCCGCTCCAGCACCTTAATCATCTCGCCCTCGGGCACGGCCTTGGAGCCGTTGAAGGCCATGTGCTCCAGGAAGTGGGCCAGCCCCTGCTGCGGATCGGTCTCCATCAGCGAGCCGGCGGCGATGCGCAGGCGCAGGGCCGCCTGGCCGGGGGGGATCGACTGCTTGCGGATGGCGTAGCGCATGCCGTTCGGCAGGGCGCCGAAGCGGATGTCGGGATCGGCGGCGACGTCGGACCGCGCCTGGGGCCAGGCGCCGGCGTCGAGGACCGCTGGCTGCGACGGGCTTCGGGCCGGGCGGGCGACGTCGGGCGCGTCGAGGCCCAGCAAGGCGCACGACGAAAGCAGCAGGGCCGCGGCGAGGACGAGGCTCGCGCGAAGGGGTCGGTTCATCACTGGGTCCCGGAAAGCGATCGGCGCCCAGTGTCGCCGGCTCCGGTGTCGATCACAAGGCGCGCTTAGTGGCTGGGCCGGGTGACGTAGTAGCTGGCCGTGTTGCCCACCGCGTTGGCGACGCCGTTGGCCGAGCGGCCGGCGGTCACGGTGGTGGTGGCGGTAGCGCCCACCTCGGCGGTGTTGGTCTGGCGGTTGACGGCCTGCATGACGCCGGCGCAGTCGGAGCAGGCGTAGCCGGTGGCCGCATTGCCGATAGCGCTGGCCGAGGCGCTGGCGTCGTAGCCGGAGATACCGGTGTAGCTGGCGATGGCCTCGACCCCGCCGCTCTCGTTGAACTGGCTGTTATCGAGCACGATCTGCGGGCCCTGGTTGCCGGCCACGGCGCTGTTGCCGACCCCATAGGCGCTGGACGAACCGGCCCCGAACTGGGCGGCGGAGTTCACCGACTGAGCGCGTACATAGGCCAGGTTCTGTTGGCTGGCCTTAATGTCGAGGATCGGTCCCTGCTCGTTGGCGGTGAGGTTGTTGCCGGTGGCGGTGGCCTGGGTGGCGGACACGTAGGCGCTGCCATAGGCGGTGAACTGGGCCGCCTGGGTGACGGCGGCGGCGTTGAGCTGGTTCACCTCGACGCGCTGGGCGCCGTTCAGCCCGGCCACGGTGACATTGTTCGCCGCCGAAACGGCCGAGACGCTGGCGGCGCCGGTGACCTGGCCGAAATAGCCGCCGCCATCGGTGTTCACGAAGGCGTTGTTGGTCTGGTTCACCCGCACGCCGGCCGCGGCGCTGCTGGCCGCCAGACCCTGGCTGTTGCCGATCGCCTGGACGCTGGAGCTCACGTCGCCGAACCGGGCGGCGGGGGCTTCCACATGGGTGTGGGCGTAGATGTCGGTGGCGGTGGTGGACTGGTTGTAGACGCCGGTGTGCGTACCGCCGAGCACCATGGCGTCGCCGGTGGCGCCAGTGGCGGCGGTGGCCAGCACGGTGGAGGCGCCGGCGTTGGCGGTCACATTGTCCAGAGCGTCGGCGCGCACATTGGCCTGCAGGGCCTGGTTGGAGCGCACGTCCAGGTCGCCGCCCTCGACGGTGAAGTCGGCGCTGTTGCCGGTGGCGGTGGTCACGGCCGTGGTCTGGTCGGTGACCTCGACCACGTCCAGGGTCTGATCGGCGAACACGTCGCCGGCCTGGACCTGGTCATTGAAGACCGTGGACGGCAGGGTCTGGCTAGTAGCGGGCGCGAACGGAAGAATCGCGGCGAGCGTTCCAGCGAGCAGGATCTTCGCGGGTCTGCGCATTGTTCGTATCCGTGTTGTTGTACGCCGGCACATAGCCGCCGGTGAGGCCGGTGGTGGCGTTCGAGAGCGGGTCGGACTTCAGGCAGGCGTCCGGTCCGGGCCTGCCGTAGAGGTTGGCGGTCATCTCGACCACGGCGCGCTCCACCAGGGCGCGCACCGCCAGCTGCATCGGCTCCATGGCCCCGGCGCCGGCGGAGACGTCGAAGAGGTTGCCGTTGAGGAAATCGAACACGCCGATCCCCACCTCGCGGCCGATCACCTGCTTCTGGTAGGAGATGACATCCACAACCTCGAGGGTGCGGGTGTTGATCA
>CAXNKO010000328.1:0-3484 GCA_964202685.1 Caulobacterales bacterium | reverse complement strand
TTGCCGGCGGCGTCGGTGCGGGGCACGTCCTCGAAGGCCATGGCGACGATGATGGTCGGAGCCTTGTAGGACGACAGTTCGGCGCGGACCCTGGCCCGCAGGGCGTCGGCGTCGATGGTGAAGCCGTCCTCGGGGACGATGACGGCGGCCACCGCCTCGCCGCGCTCAGGGTCGGGCACCCCCAGCACGATGGCCTCGCGCACGTCCGGCAGGGCGATCAGCACCGCCTCCACCTCGGCGGGCGCGACGTTGGCGCCGGCGGTTTTGATCATGTCGTTGGCGCGGCCGTAGAAGAACAGGAAGTCCTCCGCGTCGATCATGCAGCGGTCACCGGTGTGGAACCAGCCGTCGGCGTCGAAGGCCTCGTGACGCTCGCGCTTGTGGTAGCCGCGCATCATGTTGGCGCCGCGCAGGCAGAGCTCGCCGGTCTCGCCGGGGCCCAGGGGCTCGCCGGTCTCCAGGCTGACGATGCGACGCTGCACGTCGGGCATGGGGCGGCCCCAGTTCTTCGCCCTGCCCTGCGTGGCCGGCAGGTCGATGGGGTCGGAGGAGTGGGTGCCAAAGGTCTCGGTCATGCCCAGCGAGCCGCCCACCCGCTGGTCGGGCGCGATGGCGGCCCCGGTGCGGCGGTCGGCGGTGGGCTCGATCCCATGGCGCACGAAGGACAGATCGACGCCGCGCCGGGCGGCGGCGGCCAGCAGGCCATGTCGCTGGGCGCCGCCGAAATACATGTTGGTCACTCTGTGCCTGACCACCGCGTCCAGCAGGTCGTCGCCGCCGAGCGACCTGGGGTGCACCAGGCAGGCGCCGCGGAACAGGCCGGGGAAGATGCCGCGCAGGAAGCCGCCGACCCAGAAATAGGCCAGGCCGTTGTAGAGCCGCTCGCCGGGGGTGAGAAAGGTCCAGGGGCTGTAGTTCCAGACGCTGCGCAGGCCCGCCCCATGGGTGTGGACCGCGGCCTTGGGCTCGGCGGTGGTTCCGGAGGTGCAGATGGTGACCATCTCGCAGGCCGGCGTGATGGAAGCCTCCATCTGGCGCAGGATCGCCTCGCTGACCCCAGGCGCGGCGTCGGCCAGGGCCAGCAGGTGGTCGGGGCCCTTGAGCGCCCAAAGACGCAGGTTGTCGCCCCAGACGAGGATGCGGCGCAGATAGGGGCAGGCGGGCAGGTAGAAGGTCTCGCCGGCCTGGAGCTCGGCCAGGCCCGGGACCGCCGCCTCCAGCCGGGCCTGGTAGTCGGCGGCGCCATAGGACTGGCTGACCAGCAGGGTGTCGATGTCGTTGTGGCTGAGCGCCCAGGCGATCTCACGGCGCTGAAACAGCGACGAGAACGCCACCGCCAGCCCGCCCATCCGGCTCACCGCCAGGAAGGCCAGCACCCAGTCGATGCCGTTGGGCATCATGATGGCGATGCGCGCGCCTTTGCCGGCGCCCATGGCGATCAAGCCGCGGGCCATGCGCGCGGTGATGGCGTCCACCTCAGCGAAGGTGAGGCTCCGCTCGTCGTCGAGCAGAAAGGTCAGGTCGGCGAACTTCTCCGTCGCCCGGGCGATGGCGTTGGGGATGGTGGGGATGAAGTCGATGGGGCCGAGCTCGGCGTGAGGCAGGGGCAGGGGCAGGGGCAGGGGCAGGTCGATGAGCGGGTCGCGGGTCATCTATCCCAGCGCCTTTTCCAGCAGCCGCAGCGCCGCGGCGGCGAAGGCGGTCATGTTGGCCGCCCGGTCGGAGACGCCGGTCTCCAGGGTAACGGCCATCTCCATGGGCCCGGAGATGGCCAGGCAGGTGTGGCCGGCCGCGTCGCCGTAGCCGTTGCCGGTGGGCCCCGCCGCGCCGGTCTCGGCCAGGCCCCAGGTGGCGCCGAACCGCTCGCGGGAGGTGCGGGCCAGCAGCAGGGCGTAGGGCTCCGACGAAGACCGCATGCCGGCCACCGCCTCGCGGGGCAGGTCCATCAGCAGCACCCGGGCCTTGGCGGTGTAGACCACCGCCCCGCCCAGGTAATAGGCCGAGGCGCCGGCAACCCCCAGCAGGGCGGCGCTGATCAGCCCGCCGGCGGAGGACTCGGCCACGGCGACGGTCTCGCCGCGGTCCTTCAGGCGTTGGCCGATGGTCTCGGCGAGTTGGGCGAGCTCGGTCATGGCAGGTTTTCCTTTGGCGCCGCGGGGCTTGTCGGCCCATCATGACCGCCATTCGCCGCCACCGCCATTTCCGGAGAGACGATTTTGGACGCCCAATCCCAATGGACCGGCCTCGACGCCGGCCGGCTGACCCGGATCGACGACCACCTGCAGCGCAATTACATCGGCCCGGGCAAGATCGCCGGCTGCCAGATCGCCATCACCCGGCGGGGCCACGCCGCCTACGCCAAGACCTACGGCCAGATGGACCACGAGCGCGGCCGGCCGATGAGCGACGACACCATCTTCCGGCTCTATTCGATGACCAAGCCGATCACCTCGGTGGCGCTGATGAGCCTGTATGAGAAGGGCTATTTCCAGCTCAACGATCCGGTCAGCCGCTTCATCCCCAGCTGGAGGAACCACCGGGTGTGGGTCTCCGGCCGCGGGGCGGAGATGGTCACCGAGCCGACCGTGCGGCCGGCGAGCATGCGCGACATGCTCTGCCACACCGGCGGGCTGACCTATGGGGGCGCCCTGGCGGCGATCGGGGCGCCGGACGACGACGATCCGGTGGACGCAGCCTATGTCACGGCTGGCGTCAGCCGCGACAACGGCGACAGCCTGGCCGAGTTCGCGACCAAGCTGGGGCGTGTGCCGCTGCGCTATCAGCCCGGCCAGCGCTGGATGTATTCCTATTCCACCGACGTCTGCGGGGCGCTGGTGGAGATCATTTCCGGCCAGAGCCTGGACGCCTTCATCGCCGAGACCATCACCGGGCCGCTGGGGATGACCGACACCGGCTTCCATGTGGCGGCGGACAAGGCCGCGCGGTTCGCCGCCTGCTACCGGCGTGGCGCCAACAAGGGCCTGCAGCTGGTGGACGACCCCGCCGCCAGCGCCTATCTGAACCCGCCCAAGTTCATGTCCGGCGGCGGCGGCATGACCGGCACGGCGGCCGACTACATGCGCTTCTGCGAGATGCTGCGGCGGGGCGGCGAGCTGGACGGGGTGCGGATCCTGGGGCCGCGCACCCTGGACCTGATGCGCATCAACCACCTAAAGGACGGGCTGGACCTGAAGAGCTTGGCCATCGAGAGCTTCTCGGAGACCCCGCGCGAGGGGGCGGGCTTCGGCCTGGGCTTCGCCTCGACCATGGACCGGGTGGCAGCCGGCTCGATCGCGGCGGGGGATTATTACTGGGGCGGCGCGGCCTCGACCATCTTCTGGGTGGATCCGAAGGAGGAGCTCAGCGTGGTGTTCATGACCCAGATCATGCCGTCCGGGGTGTTCGACTTCCGCGGCCAGCTGAAGAACCTGATCTATTCGGCGATCATCGACTGAGTGCGGCGGGGCCATGGGCGACCTTCTGG
>CAXNKO010000327.1:0-3490 GCA_964202685.1 Caulobacterales bacterium | reverse complement strand
CGGGGCGATGGCCACGGCCGGCGGACTGGTGTTCCAGGGCTCCGCGGAGGGCGAACTGGCGGCCTATGACGCGGCCAGCGGCAAGAAGCTCTGGCGCCACAAGACCGGCAACGGGGTCATCGCCGCGCCGATGACCTATGAGATCAAGGGCGAGCAATATGTGGCGCTGCTGGTGGGCGCCGGCGGCGCGGCCCAGGCGGCGGCCACCGGGCTCTCCCCGCCCTGGCCGCGGGCGCCGGGCCGACTGATGGTGTTCAAGCTGGGCGCAACCGCCACGGCCCCGGCGCACAAGATCGCCGAGATTCCGCCGGTGGACCTGACCGGGGTGACCAGCGCCGGGAACGTCAAGCGCGGCTTGGCGGTGTTTCACCGCAATTGCACCGGATGCCACGGCGCGGCGGCCTCCATCCCCTGGCTCGCCGACCTCAAGCGCTCGCAGATGCTGCGCACCGCGGAGGACTGGAAATCGGTGGTGATCGACGGCGTCCGTTCAAGCCGCGGCATGCCCAGCCTGGCCCGCTTCGTCACCCCAGCCGAGGCCGAGGACATCCGCGCCTATGTGCTGAGCATCGCCCGTGAGGCCCAGGCCCAGGCTCAGGCCAAGCCAGCGCCCGCGAAGAAGACCCCCTAGGATTTCGCCGGAGCTTCCGGGTACAGGCGCATCAGCCCTTCCTGGGCGGTGGAGGCCACCAGCAGGCCGTCGTCGCGGTAGATCGAGCCGCGGTTGTAGCCGCAGGCGCCGGCCGACACCGGGCTGTCCATCACATAGAGGTGCCAGCGGTTGAAGTCCGTGGGGTGGTGGAACCAGATGGCGTGGTCGAGGCTGGCCGACTGCAGATTGGGCGTGCGCCAGATGTAGCCGTGTGCGCGGAGCGCGTTGCCGGCCAGGTTCATGTCCGAGGCGTAGGCCATGGCCACGTGCTGCATCTTGTGATCGTCGCCCAGCGGCGCCACGGCGCGGAACCAGATGTTGGACCTAGGCTCGCCGGCGCCGTCCAACAGGAAATGGTGACCGCCCACGGCGCGCATCTCCACCGGGCGCGGGCGCATCAGGAGGTCGTGCATCTCCTTGGGCAGGTTCTCCAGCAGCAGCGGCAGCTGCTCGGATTCCGGCGGCAGGGTTTCCGGCCGCGGAACGTCGGGCATGGGGAACTGATGTTCGGCGCCCTTCTCGAACACCTTGAACGAGGCGGCCATGTTGAAGATCTGCTTGCCATGCTGGATCGCAGTGACCCGCCGGGTGGTGAAGCTGCCACCGTCGCGGGAACGGTCCACATCGAACAGGATCGGAATCTTCGGATCGCCGGGCCGGATGAAGTAGCAGTGCAGGGAGTGGCAGATGCGCTCGTCCACCGTCTCATAGGCGGCCATCAGCGACTGGGCGATCACCTGGCCGCCGAAGATGCGCTCGGCCCCGTTGTCGGGCGAGGTTCCCCGAAACAGGTTCACCTCGATGCGCTCCAGCGCCAGCAGTTCCGGCAGGTCCAGGCGGGGGTCCATGGCAGGCCTATGTTGCAGTGCGAAAGAGACCGGGCTTTAGCCCTCGCCGCGGCCGCGGGCAAGGCCACGCTCCCGGCGCAAGCTTGACGCGGATCGCTGGCGGGCCTTGAAGGCGCCCATGAGCTTCGACGCCACCGTCCTGACCATGTTCCCCGAGGCCTTCCCGGGTCCGCTCGGCGTTTCGCTGATCGGGACCGCCTGGCGAGAGCAGGGGCTGTGGACGCTGGAAACAGTGGACATTCGGGCTTTTTCCAAAGATAAGCGCGGCTTCCTGGACGACACCCCGGCGGGGGGTGGTCCGGGACAGGTGATGCGAGCGGACGTCATCGCGGCAGCGCTGGACAGCGTCGAGCCGCGCGGGCGGCCGCTTTTGTATATGAGCGCCCGAGGCAGGCCCCTGACCCAGGCGTTAGTGCGGCAGTGGGCGGCGGGTCCGGGACTGATCGTCCTCGCCGGCCGTTTCGAGGGGGTGGATCAGCGGGTCATCGAGGCCCGTGGGTTCGAGGAGGTCAGCGTCGGCGACGCCATCCTCGCCGGCGGCGAGGCGGCGGCGATGGTGGTCATCGAGGCGTGCGTGCGCCTGGCGCCGGGGGTTCTGGGCCAGGCCGAGAGTTTGCGTGAAGAGAGTTTCGAGGACGGGCTGCTCGAATATCCGCAGTACACCAGACCGCGGACGTTCGAGGCGCTTGATATCCCCGAGGTGCTGACATCGGGCCACCACGGCGAGGTGGCCAAATGGCGTCAGGCGCAGCGGGAGCTAACCACGCGGGAGCGGCGGCCGGATTTGTGGGCGGCGCATCTCGCCAACTTACAGCCAAAGGGCAGGTAAAGCCCCTTAAAGGACGACGACCATGAACCTGATCGAGACCCTGGAAAAGGAAGAGGCCGACCGCCTCAAGGCCCAGCGCAGCACCCCGGAGTTCCAGCCCGGCGACACCGTGCGTGTCAATGTGAAGATCAAGGAAGGCGAGCGCGAGCGCGTCCAGGCCTATGAGGGCGTCTGCATCGCCCGCGCCGGCTCGGGCATCAACGAGAGCTTCACCGTCCGCAAGATCTCCTTCGGCGAGGGCGTAGAGCGGGTGTTCCCGGTGCTGTCGCCGATGATCGACTCCATCGAGGTGAAGCGTCGTGGCGCCGTGCGCCGCGCCAAGCTCTATTACCTGCGCGACCGCCGCGGAAAGTCGGCTCGCATCGCCGAGCGCCAGATGAACACCAACAAACCGGTCGCGGAGACCGCCTCGGAAGGCTGATCTCGCCGACCCGGATGACTTTCAGAACGGCGGCTGGGGCGACCCGGTCGCCGTTTTTCGTGTCTACGGTTCGACGTAGCCTTCCGCGCACTGCGGCAGGCCGTCGTCCAGCTTCAGCCAGTCCAGCTTGCTTGACACCCAGATGTGGACGGTGGGCGCGAGGGTGTCCGGGTCATCCAGGGTGGCCAGCGCGACGCCCAGCCGCGCGGGAGCATCCCCCGGCCTGGCAAACATCGGGGTTCCACAACGCGCGCAGGACAGCCGGTCAATCCCTGGCGAGCTCGGCCAAGACGTCGTCTCGCCGCTCCAGGTGATATCTTCCGCCCGGAAGATCGCCCGGGCGAAAAACGGACCGCCCGTCGCCTTCTGACATAGCCGGCAGTGACAGACCCGGACATTGGCCGGCGCGACCGTCGCCGCCCACCGCACCTGACCGCACAGGCACCCGCCAGCGTAGGCTGTCACGGAACCTCCGCTACATAGGCCCCCAGGGTCTTGGCCAGATGATCAAACATCAGCCGGATGCGCGGGGTGCCGCGCAGGGTCTCGTGCATGCAGATCCAGACCTCGAGCTTGAAGCTGAACGCGCCGGGCAGAACCGGAACCAGGTTGTTCCGCCGGCCCACCTGATGCTGGCAGACCCCGATTCCGAACCCGGCTTTCAGCGCCGCGAGCTGGGCCGCGTCGTTGTCTGTGCGCAGCGCAAACAGGTCGCGGGTGATCGGCACACCGATGTTCAA
>CAXNKO010000326.1:0-3499 GCA_964202685.1 Caulobacterales bacterium | reverse complement strand
CCGCGCCGCCGGCCGGTGATTGGCTCTGTGGACCCGCGCCCCGTGACGCGGCCCGCTCGTCACCGCCGACGTCGCCGGCGCGCAGGCCGGGGCCGGCGGGCAGGCCGGAGCCATGGCAGCCGGGGCGGAGGAGATGGTCGCCCGGGCGGTTTCCGAGCCCTTGTCGGTGGGCTGGGCCAGGCAGCCGCCCAGGATCAGCGCCGCCGCGGCGGACAAGGTGAGATGGAAGCGCATGGCGATCACCGACAAAGCTGCTCAAGACAAGGGACCGGGAGGGTGCAGATCAGACTGCGTTAACGCTGTAACTTTCTCCCTGCGCGCGAAGAAATTCCTCAATAAGGCGATCGTAGGACGAGAGGTTCTTGTAGGCGCGAAACGCTGGCGGCGCGGCGCGCCAGGCCCGCGCGAAAGCCGAAAGCCTGGCTGGGGGCTCCGAAAGCGCCGCCAAGGGGGTCAACCAGACGCGGATGGTGAACAGCACCCCACCGGTGCGCGGCAGCCGCCGCAAGGTCTGGCGTTCCACCCGCAGGTGCAGAATCCGCCCGGCCTCGTCCGGCTCGATCGCCGCAATGGCCGCGCGCATGGCGGCCGGCGAGGGCATGAACGGCTCGGCGGAGTTCACCACCGTCCAGTTGCGACGCTCCAACACCATGCCGGGGCGCAGGCCTTCGAACACCCGGCGCACCCGCACCAGGAACCGCTCGGCGAACCCTTCCACGGGCCCGTGCAGCTCACCCAGGCCACGGCCGATCACCTGGTGGGCGGCGAAGAAGCTGGGCGCGCACAGGCAGGCCGCCGTCAGGCGCCAATCGCTCCCACGCCGCTCCATCAGGCACAGATCGTCGGGGACCGCCCGGGCGGCGGCCAGCAGCGGCGGGCGGCCCCGCGGGTCGATCTCCGCGCCCAGAGCGGCGCTGACCAGCTCCAGCACCTCGGACTGACCGGCGTCGGAGTCCGGGTCAGCAGCCCAGGTCGCCGACGGATGGGCGGCGATCAGCGGGTCCTTGCGGGCGGCCGGATCGGCCTCGCCGCCCTCCAGCCATGCGGCCGGGGCGATCGGTCTCAGCCCGACGGCGAAGTCGGCGTGAGTCTCCCAGGGGGCATGTCGCTGGGTCACGGCGCCGCCGGCGCGGCCCGCTGACGCCGCCGCCAGAGCGCATAGATCAGCGTGGTGGTCAGCACCCCCGCGCCATTGGCGCCCGCGTCGAGCCAGTCGGCCTCGCGGCCCAGCCCCATGATCGCCTGAACGATCTCGATGTGGGCCCCGTAGACGAAGGCGAACCCGATCGCCAGCCGCGGATGGCGCGCGAAAAGCGCCAGCCCCGCCGCGGTCAGACCGGCATAGGCCAGCCCATGTTGGAGCTTATCGGAGATGCTGGGCGTCGGAAGCGTCTGCGCCGGCGCCAGCGACAGCCATGACAGCCCTGCCAGGCAGGTCAGATAGGCGGCGATGCGCAGCGCGCGGGGGAGGCGTGCGGGAGCGAACATGGCTTCAGATAACAGACTGTGCCGATCACCGCGCGCCTTGCGCGGCCCAGCCAGCCTCTCTAGCGTCGCGCCGCATCAGGACGGTCGGGAGACGGATGTGGCGATCGAGGCGGTGATCTGGGATTTCGGCGGCGTGTTCACCACCTCCCCCTTCGAGGCCTTCAACCGCTTCGAGGCGGAGGCCGGCGCGCCCCACGACATGATCCGCAAGGTCAATTCCACCAACCCGGACACCAACTCCTGGGCGCTGTTCGAGCGCTCGGCCATCGACACCGCGCGGTTCGACGCCCTGTTCCTCGAGGAGTCCACTGGCCTGGGCTTTCCGATCCGCGGCCGCGACGTGCTGCCGCTGCTGCGCGGCGCGGTCAGACCGCGCATGGTGGCGGCGCTGAAGGCCTGCAAGCAGCACTTCAAGGTGGGCTGCATCACCAACAACATGCTCACCGAACACAGCCCCGGCCATGCCGAGGCCGCCCAGCGGGCCGGGGGCGTGGGCGAGATCATGCCGCTGTTCGACGTAGTCATCGAAAGCGCCAAGGCGGGGGTGCGCAAGCCGGACCCGCGCATCTATCTGATGATGTGCGAGGCGCTGGCGGTGGCGCCGGGCGCCTGCGTCTACCTCGACGACCTGGGGGTCAACTGCAAGCCCGCCGCCCAGCTGGGCATGCGCGCCATCAAGGTGGTGGACGAGGCCCAGGCCCTGGCCGACCTGGCCCAGGCCACCGGGCTGACCTTCGCTGAGGCCCCCGCGTGAGCCGCCCGCCCCGGATCGGCGCCGCCGCGGCCCTGGCCGGCCTGCCCGCCTGGCGGCAGGTCCCGGACCGCGACGCCATCCAGCGCAGCCTCAAGTTCAAGGACTTCAACGCGGCCTTCGGCTTCATGGCCCGGGTGGCGATGCAGGCCGAGAAGCTCGACCACCATCCGGAATGGTCCAATGTCTACAACCGCGTCGAGGTGACGCTGTCCACCCACGACGCCGAGGGGGTCACCGCCCTCGACGTGACGCTGGCGAAGTTCATCGATCGCGCCGCCAAGGCGGCGGGCGGCGAAAGCTAGGGAGTTCAGACCATGGCCGGACGGGTGGCGGGCAAGAAGGCGTTCATCTCCGGTGGGGCCCAGGGACTGGGCGCGGCCATGGGCCACGCCCTGGCCGCCGAGGGCGCCAAGGTCAGCCTCGCCGACATCAACCACCCCGGCGCCCAGGCGGTCGCCGCCGAAATCAACGCCGCCCATGGCGAGGGAACCGCCTACGCCTTCCCCCTCGACGTCACCCGCGAGGAGCAGTGGATCTACGCCCTGGAAGAGGCCGACGCGGCCATGGGCGGCATCTCGGTGCTGATCAACAACGCCGGCGTCGCCGACGGCGGCGACATCGAGAACCTGGAGTTCGACACCTGGAAGCGGGTGATGAGCGTCAATGTCGACTCGGTTTTCCTGGGGACCAAGCACGCGCTGAAGTACCTGCGCCAGAACCAGCCCGGCTCGATCATCAACATCTCCTCCATCGCCGGCCTGATCGCCAGCCACAACTCGCCGGCCTACAACGCCTCCAAGGCCGGGGTGTGGCTACTGTCGAAATCCATCGCCCTGCACTGCGCCAAGCAGAAGCTCAACATCCGCTCCAACTCCATCCACCCGGTGTTCATCAACACCCCGATCCTCGACCGCTGGCGCCAGCAGTTCGGCAAGGGCGAGGCCGAGGCCAAGCTGGGCCGCCAGATCCCCATCGGCCACATCGGCGAACCCGAGGACGGGGCCGCCGCGGCGGTGTATCTGGCGTCGGACGAGAGCAAGCTGATGACCGGCGCCGAAATCAAACTCGACGGCGGCATCTCGGCCATGTGAAGCGGGCGGGCTTCCAGCTCGGCGGTGCCGGCGGGTTCGTGTTCGGTCCAGATCAGCTGCTTGAGGCCGGCGCGGACGCGGGCTTTGCGGACCTTGGCGCGGGCCTGGTCGTCGCGGCGCATCTGCCGCGCCAGCTTGGCCTGCAGGGCCAGGGCCTGGCGGATCG
>CAXNKO010000325.1:0-3504 GCA_964202685.1 Caulobacterales bacterium | reverse complement strand
CTGAATCCCAGCCAGATCGCCAGCCCGGTGCGCTCCATCGTCAGCCGCCAGGCCAATGTGCGGGTGGTGCTGGCCGAGGTGGACGAGATCGACGTGGCGGCGCGGGTGGTGATCACCGGCGCACGGCGCACGGCCTATGACTTTCTGGTGGTGGCCACCGGCGCCGGCCACGCCTATTTCGGCCATGACGAGTGGGCGCGACATGCGCCGGGCCTGAAATCCCTGGAGGACGCGATCGGCCTGCGCGCCCGGGTGCTGACCGCCCTGGAGGCGGCCGAGACCGCCTGCGATCCGGCGGAGCAAGCGCGGTTGCTGACCTTCGTGGTGGTGGGCGGCGGGCCCACCGGGGTGGAGCTGGCCGGCGCCATCGCCGAGCTGACCAACCGCGCCCTGGCCAGCGACTTCCGCGCCATCCGCGGGGCCACGGCCCGGGTGCTGCTGGTGGAGTCAGGCGAGCGGCTGCTGGGCGGGTTTACTCCTGACCTGTCGGCCTACGCTCGCCGCGCCCTGGAAAAGCTGGGCGTCGAGGTCCGGCTGGGCCTGGCGGTATCGGCCTGCGACGATGATGGCGTGCGGCTCGGAAACGAGCGGATCGGCGCGGCCAATGTGGTCTGGGCCGCCGGCGTGCGCGCCTCGGCGATCGGCCGCTGGCTGGGCGTCCAGCCGGACCGCGCCGGCCGCATACCGGTGCAGCCGGACCTGTCGCTGCCCGACGCGCCGGAGGTGTTCGTGGTCGGCGACCTGGCCAGTGTGATGCGCCCCGGCGACCGCCCCGTGCCCGGGGTCGCCCCGGCGGCGAAGCAGCAGGGGGCCTACGCCGCGCGGGTGATCCGCGCCGCCATGGCCGGCCGGCCCCGCCCAGGGGCGTTCCGCTATCGCGATGGCGGCATGCTGGCCACCATCGGCCGCAGCGCCGCGGTGGTGCAGGTGGGACCCATCCGCATGAAAGGCGTGCTGGCCTGGCTGTTCTGGTGCGTCGCCCACGTCTATTTCCTGGTCGGCTTCCGCAACCGCATCCAGGTGGGCCTGGACTGGCTGTGGGCCTACCTGACCTTCGAACGCGGCGCGCGGCTGATCACCGCCGAAAACCAGGCCGCCAAGGCCAGCAACGACCACATCGCCGGGCGCTGCGCCTGCCCGACCCTGTGAGGCGTGGCTTACGCCGGCAGCGCCACCTCGGCCTCGCCGATCACCAGCCGTTCGCCCAGGTCATTGTCGCCCCAGACCTCGACGCTGACGATCAGCTCGCCGCCCTCGTGGCGGAGCGCGGTCACCTTGCCGCCCTCGGTGAGGGTGCGGCCGCGGATCCACGGCCGGCGCGACTGCATGCCCACCTTCACCACCCGGCCCACGTCCTCGCCCACCCATTCGCGCAACAGCACGTGCAGCAGGGCGTGGATGAACGGGCCCATGCCGATGGCGGCCTCGAAGCCCTCGTGGTGGCCGACGGCGTCGTCCATGTGGTGGCCGGCGAACTCATAGTTCACCCCGGCGTAGCGGTTCCAGAGCTGGTAGTCGCCGGGCCGGGTGAGCGCCGGGACCGGGTCGCCCACCTTGACGGTCTTGGGGTCGAGCTTGGCGACCACGGCGCCGGTGGCGGGAATGTAGACGGACTGAACATAGGTCTCGGTCATCGGGCGGCTCACAGGTAGCGGATGAGGTCGGAGCGGGAGACCCGCACCAGCTCATCCTTCTGGTTGGTCCAGCGGTCCTCGCGGGTGGTGAACAGCATCAGGCCCAGCCGGCCCTTCTTCTCGCTGTAGCCGGCCAGGTTCACCGCGCTCTTGATCACGTCGCCCGGCCGCATCCGCACCCCAGTGTGGCGCACCTCGAGACCGGCGAAGATATTGGCCTTGAACTCGGGACAGGGGATGCCGAGGTTGATCTCCGGCCACGGCCGCGAGGCCTCCGGCCCCATGTTGCCCGGCGGATCGGCGCGCATCCAGGCGAAGGGGTTGAACTCCTCCGGCGCCACCAGGCCGCCCCAGCGGGTGGTCCTGGCGTAGGCCTCATCCCAATAGAGCTTCGGCGCCTGCTCCGGATAGTACATGGCGATCGCCCAGCGGCGGATGTCCGAGGCGTCGATGGGATAGGATGTCGCCCACTCGTATTCGCGGCCGACCGCCGCGGCCATTTCGGGGCTGATCAGGGTTTCTTCGGTCATGGGGCCTCCCTCGCAGGCCACCATAGCGGCTGTGATCCCCAGAGCGCTAGTGGGCTGCGACCGGCGACGCGCGCGATCCGGCCGTCGCCGGACGAAGACGGGCGGCGAACCAGGCGGCTAAGCCCAGCGCGATCCCGACGCCGGCCACGGTGGCAGGCCAGCCGGCGCGGTCAAACACCGGGCCCAGCACGGCTGCGCCGGCCAGTCCGCCGAGATAATAGGACGCCAGGTAGAGGCCGCTGGCCGCGGCGCGGTCGGCGCGGGCGGCGCGGCCGACGAAGCCGGTGGCCACCGCCTGGGCGAAGAAGGTCCCGACCCCCAGCAGGGTCAGGCCGGCGATCACCGCCGCCAGGCTGGGCGCCAGCACCAGCGGCAGGCCCGCACTCGCCAGGCCCAGGGAGCCCCAGAACGCCGGCCGCGGCCCGAAACGATTGGCGACGGCGCCGGCCAGCGGCGTGGTGATCATCGAGGGCGCGAAGACGAAATAGACCAGCCCCAGGGCCATCGGCGTCAGCGACAGGGGCGTTCGCACCAGCACGAAATTCACATAGGTGAAGGCGCCGATGAAGGCGAACAGCACGCAGAAGCCGATGCCAAAACAGTTGCGCAGGCAGGGCGTGGCGAAATGGCCCGCCAGCCGCCGCCATGGCGACCGTCCAGTGGCCTGCCGTTCGGCAGGCGCCGCCATCCGGTCGAGGCTGGCGAAGGCGACGACGGCGCCCAGGAGGTTCAGGCCCGCAAAGACGTAGAAGTTGACCGCAAGGCCCGCGGTCCCCGCCACCTGGGAGGCGAGCAGCCGGCCGACCAGATTGGCGGCCACCGCCCCGGTGACATAGGCCGACAGCGCCCGGGCCGTCTCGGCGGCGTCGCCGTGTTCAGAGAGGTAGGCCATGGTCAGGGTGAAGGCGGTGGCCATCAACACTCCCTGGACGATGCGCAGGCCGGTGAACGCCGCCAGCGACGGCGCGAAGGCTAGCGCCACCGTCGGGATCGACAACAGCGTCAGCGAGATCCAAATGCCCTTGGCGCGGGGCAGCCGGTGGCTGACCAGCGCCACAATCAACCCCGCCGCCGCCATCCCCAGGGTCGAGGCGTTGACTGCCGACCCCATGGCCGACGGGGTCACGTGGTAGGTCCTGGCGAGGGTCGGAAGCAGGGCCTGGGCGGCGAACAGATCCACCAGGGTCAGGAAGCCGATCAGGCCGGTCACCAGCGTGCGAAGTCCAGACCCGCGCCTGCGGGCCGGTGCGACGGCTGCGGTTTGTGTGAACGACATCGGCGGCGTCCTGTTCAAGAGCCTGGAGAGCGCGAGAGGCGTGCGACGGCCCCGTCTCAGGGTC
>CAXNKO010000324.1:0-3512 GCA_964202685.1 Caulobacterales bacterium | reverse complement strand
CGCATGGCGCGATGGACAAACGCCGCGCGCGCCGGCATTCGCTAGCGCCATGACCGAGAACCGTATCCTCACCACCCACGTGGGCAGTCTGCCCAGGCCCGCGCACCTTTTGTCGCTGATGCAGGCCCGCGCGGCCGGGGAGGCCGTCGACGCCGCGGCGCTCACCCGCGAGATCACCGATCAGGTGGCCGCCGTGGTCCGCCGCCAGGTGGAGGCGGGGATCGACCTGGTCAGCGCCGGGGAGTTCTCCAAGCCCAGCTACGCCACCTACGTCTCCGAGCGCCTGACCGGCTTCGGCGGCTCGTTCCGCGGCCACGTGGCCGCCGACCTCGGCGACTACCGCGAGTTCGCCGCCCACCTGGTGGAGATCGGCGGCGTGGTGCCCAAAGCCGGCGGCGCCTGCTGCCAGGGCCCGGTGGCGGTGAAGGACACCACGGCCCTGGACGAGGATCTGGCCAACTTCAAGGCCGCGGTGACGGCGGCGAAGCCGGTGGCGGCGTTCATGAACGCCGCCTCGCCCGGCGTGGTGTCGGTGTTCCAGAAGAACGAATACTACCCCACCGAGGACGCCTATATCGAGGCGGTGGCCGCCGCCCTGCAGCCCGAGTACGAGGCCATCGCCGCCGCCGGCTTCCAGCTGCAGATCGACAGCCCCGACCTGGCCATGGGCCGCCACCTGGCTTTCGCCCACTTGAGCGACGACGCGTTCCTCAAGATCGTCGAGCGCAACCTGGCCGCCCTGGACCATGCGCTGCGCAACATCCCCGCCAGCCAGGTGCGCATGCACATCTGCTGGGGCAACTATCCCGGCCCCCACCACCGGGACATCCCCTTCGAGAAGCTGGCCAGCCGGGTGCTGGCGGCCAAGCCGCGGTACCTGCTGCTGGAGGGCGCCAATCCGCGCCACGAGCACGAATGGGCGGTGTTCAGGTCCGTGGTCCTGCCGGACGACAAGGTGCTGGTCCCCGGGGTGATCGATTCCACCTCAAACTACATCGAGCACCCGGAACTGGTGGCTCAGCGGCTGGAACGCTACGCCGGCGTGGTGGGGCGCGAACGGGTGATGGCCGGCTCCGACTGCGGCTTCTCCACCTTTGCGGGCTTTCCCACCGTGCATCCGGACATCGTCTGGCGGAAGCTGGAAGCCATGGTCGAGGGCGCGAAGATCGCCAGCGGGCGGCTGTGGGGGCCGCCTGCGGCCTGAGCCCGGGTTGGACGCAGCCCCGAAGAGCTGCGTCCGTCCAGGTCCTAGTGCTTGTGCTCGGGCGCTGGGGTCGGCGCCGGAGCGTCCGCCTTCTTGTCCTTGCAGCATTCGCACTTGGCGCAGCAGTCCATTGCCGCCTCGGCGGCCATGGCGGCTCCGGCCATCGCGGTCATCACAGCGGCCAGCGCCAGGGTCTTGATCATCGTTCTCATGTTCGATCCTTTCGGGGCTCTTACCTCAGCTGTGCCGTTGAAATCCCACCGCCACCGGCGGGCCCTCCGCACGGTGCGGCTGAGTGTTGGGCGGATTTGAGCACATTTGCCGCGTATCCGCACCTGTTGAGACCTTGCCTTCCGGCCGGAAGTTCGCGACATCCGCGGGCCACTCGGCATAGTCTCGCCCGATTGATACAGCGACCGTCCTAGCGGAGAGAGATTTGATGACGACGGATTTGATGGACGCCGGCCTGGACGCCTTCCGCACCGAGGCGAGGACCTGGCTGGAGGCGAATTTCCCCGCCGCGCTGCTAGACAAGCCCGGCATCGCCATGCTGGTGATGGAGGGGGGCGAGCTGGACGACGACGTGCTGCTCTGGAAGAGCCGCATGGCCGACAAGGGCTGGGGGGCGGCGACCTGGCCGACCGAGTACGGCGGCGGCGGGCTGAACGGCCTGCAGGCCCGGGTGCTGCAGCAGGAGATGGGCCGCATCGGCGCCTTCAATCCGATGATCTCCGGCATGGGCATCTCCATGGTCGGCCCGACCATCCTGGAGTACGGCACCGACGCCCAGAAGCGCCAGCACGTGCCGGCGATCATCCGCGGCGAGAGCCGCTGGTGCCTGGGCTATTCCGAGCCGGGCGCCGGCTCCGACCTGGCCGCCTTGCAGACCAAGGCCGAGGATTGCGGAAACCACTGGAAGATCAACGGATCGAAAATCTGGACCTCGGGCGCCGACCGGGCCGACTGGTGCGGCCTGCTGGTGCGGACCGATCCCACGGCGCGCAAGCACGACGGCATCACCTTCCTGCTGGTGGAGATGCACCAGCCGGGGATCGAGACCCGGCCGATCAAGCTGATCGCCGGCGCCTCGCCGTTCTGCGAGACCTTCTTTACCGACGCGGTGGCCGAGCGGGACGCGGTTCTGGGCGAGGTCAACGACGGCTGGACGGTGGGTAAGCGGCTGCTGCAGCACGAACGCGCCAGCCAGACCGGCGGGCGGCCCACCGCCGACGGTGGCAAGCCGCTGCCCGAGGTAGCCAAGGCCTATGTGGGGGTCGATGACGCCGGCCGCCTCGCCGACCCCGATCTGCGCAGCCGCATCGCCGCCCACCTGATCGACGCCCGGGCCCACGGCCTGACCATCGCGCGGGTGACCACGGAGTCGCGGGGCGCCAGCGGCGCCTCCAACGCCGCCTCGATCCTCAAGAACTCCGCCACCGGCGTCGCCCAGACCCGGGCCGAGCTGCTGGTGGAGATCATGGGCAACCGCGGCGTCGGCTGGGACGGCGAGGGCTTCAGCAAGACCGAGATCGAGACCGTGCGCGGCTGGCTGGGCGGCAAGGCCATGTCGATCTATGGCGGCTCGCTCGAGGTGCAGAACAATATCATTTCCAAGCGGATACTCGGTCTGCCCGACATGACGAAATCCGCTTAAGTCACAACGTATTACCAGGAGAATTGAAGTGGCCCTTCTCAACGAGGAACAGGTCATGGTCCGCGACGCGGCGCGCGCGTGGACCCAGGAGCAGTCACCGGTTTCCGCCTTCCGCAAGATGCGCGACTCCGGCCAGCCGCTCGGATACGAGCCGGCCGCCTACGCCGAGATGTGCGAGATGGGCTGGTCAGGCGTGGTGATCCCGGAGGCCTATGGCGGCTCCGATCTGGGCTGCCTGACGCTGGGGCTGATCCTGGAGGAGGCCGGCCGGACGCTGTCCGCCTCGCCGCTGCTGTCGACGGCGATGGCCTGCGCCACCGCCATCGTGCGGGGCGGAACCGAGGCGCAGAAGCAGGCGCATCTGCCGGCGATCGTGTCGGGAGAGCGGATCGCGGCCCTGGCGGTGGACGAGGGTCCGCGCCATGGGCCGGAGCGCATCGCGCTGAAGGCGGCCAAGGCCGGCGGCGGCTATGTGCTGAACGGCGAAAAGAGCTTCGTGCTCGAGGGTATGGCCGCTGATCTGCTGATCGTCGCGGCCCGCACCTCGGGCGCGCCGGGTGACGCCAAGGGGGTGACCCTGTTCCTGGTGGCGTCCGACGCCGCCGGCGTCGAGCGCCGCCCGCTGCAGCTGGCTGACAGCCGCGGCGCCGCCGA
>CAXNKO010000323.1:0-3513 GCA_964202685.1 Caulobacterales bacterium | reverse complement strand
ACCAACTCGGTGATCGGCGTCCACGGCGACCGCGCGCAGGCTCTGAGCAGCGTCACCCTGTATCACAGCTCCAGAGAGGACGGCTTCAAGCTGGTCGGCGGCGGCTTCTACGCGGACGAACTCGTCCGGCAGGGCGGGCGATGGCTGTTCAGCCGGCGCCGTTTTCTTCCGAAGATCAAGCTGGAGGACCTGCCGCCCTATTAGGGTGGCGGTGAGGAACATGAGCGCAAGCACCGGACGACTGAAAGGCCAGGTGGCGATCGTCACCGGCGGCGGCGGCGGCATCGGCCGGGCCGAGGCGCTGCAGCTGGCGCAAGAGGGCGCCAAGGTTGTGGTCAATGACCTTCCCCGAGGCGAGCCGACCTCGGCGGAAAAGGTGGTCCAGGAAATCCGCAACGCCGGCGGCGAAGCGGTGGCGGTCAACGCCTCGGTCAGCCGCATGGAGGGGGCGGCGGCGATCGTCCATGCCGCTATCGACACCTACGGCCGCCTCGACATCCTGGTCAACAACGCTGGCTTCGGCCGGATGGCCCCGATCTGGGAGATGACCGAGGCGGAGTGGGATTCCGTCATCGCCGTGAACCTGAAGGGCAGCTTCGCGATGATTCGGCACGCGGCGGCGCATTTCCGGGCCCAGGGCGGGGGCGTGATCGTCAACACCAGTTCCGACGCCGGGACCGGCGACACCTACATGGACGGCTATTCGGCGGCGAAGGAGGGCCTGGTCGGGCTCACCCGCGCGGTGGCCCGCGACCTGGCCCGAGACGGCGTCCGCTGCAACGCCATCCGCCCCCGGGCTTTCGACACTGGTCAGTCGACGGCAGGCGGACTGGAGACGCACCGGCGGTTCTTCGAGCGCTTCGGCACGACAATCTCCGGTCGCCATCCCCTGGGGCCGGCGGCCGGCACCGCGGCCGAGGTGGCGGCCTTCGTCGCCTGGCTTTGCACCGATGCGGCCAAGTCGATCAACGGGCGGATATTCCTGATCGGCTGTGGGGAGGCGGCGCTGTGGGAGGAGCCAAAGATCGCCCGGGCTATCGTGCGCGACCAGCCGTGGGACCTCGACGGCCTGATGGCGCAGGGCGAGGCATTGACCCAGGGACTGCTCAACGAGCCGCTGGCCCTGCCCGATGAGGCGTGGGCGGTGCTCGATACGCGGATCGAGTCCCACCATGCGCACCAGAGCGCCCGCAAGGCCGGGGCGAACCGCGAGGAGACCTGACGCGCCCCGCCGGCGCCGTCGCGGGCTCTCGGCATTGGCGGCCGAGGTCAGCCTTTGACCAGTTGGTTTTCGACCGACTGGCGCACATAGCCCTCGTCCGAGGCGGCCATGGCCGCGGCGGTGGGATGCAGGATGGCGCGGGTGTCCACCATCAGGCCCCAGGCGTCCTGATGGGTGCGGGGCGGCAGGTTCTCGAAGCCGGGCTTGGGGCCGTGACCGAAGGTGCGCGGGTGAAGGGTGATGGTCCCGCCGGCCGGTTCGGTCACGCCGGTTGATCCGCTGAACCGGTAGAGGATCTCGTCGTAGTCCATGCTCTGGTGGAAAGCCTGCATGGCGCAGGCGTCGGGATGGTCTGCCATGCGCCGCGGGGTGATGCAGGCGATGAGGGCGTTCGCGTTGCTGAACAGGGCATATTGATCCGGCAGCAGGCCGATGCGCCCGGACTTCGGCTCGTAGTCGCGCAGGTTCAGCGCGAACGGGTATAGCCAGCCGTCCCAACCCACCACGTCAAAGGGATGTCGGTCCGCGATAAGCCGCATCAGCTTCTGGCCCGTCTTGATCAGGACGGGGAATTCGCCCTCCTCATCAACCGGTTCACGGAACGCCGGCCCACGCAGATCCCGCTCATGGTAGGGCGCGTGCTCGTGGAACTGGCCATTGGCCTTGAGAAATTCGGGCGGGATGGCCAGCGGCGTGACTGACTCGACCACGGCCATCACCTGGGGCCCTGCGTCCGGCGCCCAGCGCACGGTGTCGCCGCGGGGAATGAACAGGACGTCCAACGCCTCATAGGCAAGGTCGCCGTAGACGCTCTGCAGGACCCCTGACCCCTGCACGACCACCACAAGCTCATCCGCCCCGGCGTTGCGATAGAAGCCCTCCATCCGCCGATCGGGCTTGGCGATGGAGAAGACCACGTCGTTGCTGGCGTAGATCGGCCGGCGACTGCGGAGGAAGTCGCCGGCGCCGTCGACATCGCCGACGCGGCACAGCATGTTGAGCACCAGACCGTCCGACGCGTCCGCGACGTCCGGCCCTGCCCCCGCCTTTTCGACCTTGAGCATTCGCGCGGGCGAGTGCAGCCGGTAGAGCAGCGACGCGGCGCCCTTGAAGCCTTCCGCGGTGATGATGTGTTCGTAGTACTGCTTGCCGTCCGGCTTGCGCAGATAGGTGTAGCGCTTCTTCGGCATCAGGCCGTGGCGTTGATAAAAGGGCATTGATCCTCCTCGACGACCAAGGCGCCATCAGCGCCGGTCATCATCCGGTCGGTGGAAAACGTGGGCGCAGCCAGTCAATCAGGGCGGCCGAACCCTCGGGCGAACGGCCGCCGCGACGGTGGGGCCCGGTGATCTTGAAGCCGTAGTGGTCGGCGCCCGGGATGACGATCAACGTCTTATCGCTGGCGCCGGCGCGATCGATCATCGTCCGCGGTTCTTCGGAGGTCGAGGTCGAGTCCCCTTCATAGTGCACGACCAGTGTGGGCGCGGCCGTCTCGCTCAGGCGATCGGCAAGATTCGCCCGGCTGGAGAGGCCGCTCCAGGTGCTGAGGAAGGCCTCGGGGGTCATCACCGGCGAAATGAACGGCGCGTAGTTGGCCAGGTCGGGGCGCGCCTCGTTGTTGAACGCGCAGATGTCGCGCCCGTCGTCGGTCAGCCGCGGGTCCAACCAGCGCGGATCGGCCATCACGCGATGGATGACCATGGGCTCGCGCACGGCGGCGCGGCGCAGGCAGGCCTGGAGCTCGCGAGGATCGCTGTCGCCGGCGCGGAGCGCCTCGGCCTGGCGTTGGGCTTCCTGCCGGCGGGCCACCCGGGCCCGCGCCGTCGCATCGATGCGCTCGAGCCGACGGCGTTGCCCCTCGCGGAACCGGATCAGGAACGCGTCCGTGTAGCGGCTGGGCTCCGGCGGGATGCGGAAACCATTGTCGAAATCGAAGATGTCCAGTGACGGATCTATGGAAAGCGGATCGCTTTCGTCGGTCAGCGACGGGTCAAGCCACGCGGCCATGGAGTAGCCCTGGCCCATGTGCGCGCCAATGAATGTCAAGGCGTCGGCGGGCGGCAGTCGGAAGGCGTTCAGGTCGAAGGGATCTCCGGCCGCGGTGTCGGTGTATCGCGCGCCCGGCGGGCGCTCGGCCTGGGCCTGATAGAGCGCGGCCAGCGGTCCGCCGCCGCTGTTACCCAGCAACACGACCTTGTCGCAGCCGGCCTCGCGAAGGGCTTCGACGCCGGCGGCGACATCCAGCAGCAGATGTTCGTGGGTGGTGGCGAAGTCGTTGTTCACCCATCGCC
>CAXNKO010000322.1:0-3518 GCA_964202685.1 Caulobacterales bacterium | reverse complement strand
CGCAGTTCAAGGACTACCGTTGGGGCGACCAGCGCCAGGCGTTCGAAGAGAAATACCTCGATCTGGGCTCCACGGTCACCGACGGCGATGGCCGCGCGGTGCTGGCGCTATCCGGCGCCGACGCCGGCGACACCGCCCAGCCGCTGGAGGTCGATTTCACCGCCTCGGTGTTCGAGCCCGGCGGACGGCCGGTGCGCGAGGGCCTGAACCTGAAACTGCGCGCCAAGCCCGTCTACCTGGGTGTCAAGGTCGAGCAGGGCGACGGCAAGGGCGACGACGATCCGCTGATGAATCTCGACGTCATCGCCGCCGACGCCGCCGGTAAGCGGGTCGCCGCGGCCGGCGTCGCCTACACCCTGATCGCCGAAAACTGGGACTACGACTGGTTCCAGCAGGACGGCCGCTGGCAGTGGCGGCGCACCAGCCGCGACGTGGCGGTGGCGCGGGGAACCTTCAACGTCGCCGCCGGACAGCCGGCGCGCATCGCCCGGCGGCTGGGCTGGGGCGACTACCGGCTGGAGCTGACCGGGCCGGGCGGCGCGAAGAGCTTGATCCGCTTCGCCTCGGGCTGGGGGGCTGCGGCCAAGGACGCCGAGGCCCCCGACTTCGTGCGGGTCAGCGCCGGAACCAAGGCCTATGCCCAGGGCGACACCATCGAGATCACGCTGAAGCCGCCCTACGCCGGCGAGGCGCAGGTGGCGGTGGCCACCGACCGGGTGGTGGACCTGAAGACGGTCAGCGTCGGCCCCGACGGAACCACGGTGCGGCTGAAGTCCGACGCCGCCTGGGGCGGGGGCGTCTATGTGCTGGTCAGCGTCATTCAGCCCCGCGATCCCGTCGCCTCGCCCAAGCCCCGCCGGGCGCTGGGCCTGGTCTATGTCCCCCTCGATCCCAAGAGCCGCAAGCTGGCGGTGGAGATCGCCACCCCGGCCAGGATCGACGCCAAGGCCGCGCTGGAGGTGCCGCTGACCATCAAGGGCGCGGGCTTTGGCGGCCGGGCGCGGGTGACGCTGGCGGCGGTGGACGAGGGCGTGCTCAGGCTGACCAAGTTCGCCTCCCCCGATCCAGCCGGCTGGTACTTCGGCAAGCGGGCGCTGGCCGTGGATTACCGCGACGACTACGGCCGGCTGCTGGATCCCAATCTGGGCGCCCCGGCCAATGTCAATTTCGGCGCCGACGAGATCGGCGGCGAGGGCCTGACCGTGACCCCGATCCGCACCATCGCCCTGTGGTCGGGTGTGGTGGAGACCGGGCCGGGGGGCAAGGTGACCGTCAAGTTGCCGGCGGCCGACTTCAACGGCGAACTGCGGCTGATGGCGGTGGCCTGGACCGACGACGCGGTGGGCTCGGCGTCCAAGCCGCTGACCGTGCGAGAGGCGGTGGTGGCCGACCTCAACCTGCCCCGGTTCCTGGCGCCGGGGGACCGGTCCTTCGCCACCCTGGAGCTGCATAACCTGGAGGGCAAGGTCGGTCAGTACGTTGCCGAGCTCAGCTCCAAAGGCGGGCTGATGGGCGCCTTCCGCAAGGCCTTCCAGCTGGCGCTGGGCCAGAGGATCGCCGAACGCATCGCCTTCAACGCCCCCAGCCGCACCGGGATCGGCCAGGTGGGCTTCAAGGTCACCGGCCCGGGCTTCACCACCGGCCGCGACTATCCCCTGCAGACCCGCCTGGGCTGGGGCCCGACCACCCGGGCCACTGTCATGCTGCAGAAACCGGGCGAGGCGTTCACCCCCGCCGCCGCCCTGCTCGCCGGCATGGCCGCCGGCGACGTGCGCCTGCAGGTGAGCTACTCGCCGTTCCGCGGCTTCGACCCGGCCCCCCTGGCGGAGTCCCTCAACCGCTATCCCTACGGCTGCACCGAGCAACTGGTCTCGGGCGCCTATCCGCTGCTCTACGCGCCGGACGTCTCCACCGACCCCAAGGCGCGGCGGTCCTCGGCCGGCCTCAATGCGGCGGTGTCAAAACTGCTTGACCGCCAAACCCTCGACGGAGCGTTCGGGCTGTGGCGGGTGGGGGATGGCGAGGCCGACGCCTGGCTGGGCGCCTACGCCACCGACTTCCTCATCGAGGCCCAGAAGGCCGGCGCTTCGGTACCGCAAATCGCGGTGGACAAGGCGCTGGCGGCCATGCGGCAACTCTCCCGTCCGGAGGGCTGGGCCTCGGTCTCCTACCGCACGGAATATCCGGATTGGTGGTCGGGCTCGAAGGCGGCCAGCGAAACGGCCACCAAGACCCTGCGCAGCCGCGCCTCGGCCTATGCCCTCTACGTCATGGCCAAGGCGGGGCGCGGCGACCTGGCGCGGCTGCGCTGGTGGCACGACGTACAGATGAAGAGCGAGTCCTCGCCCCTGGCCAAGGCCCATGTGGGCGCTGGCCTGGCGATGATGGGCGACCGCGCCCGGGCCCGTTCAGCACTGCGCCAGGCGGTCCGCGCCCTGGGCTACCGCGAGGAGAGCGACTGGTACCAGAGCCCCTTGCGCGACCTCGCGGCGCTGATCGCGCTGGCCTACGAGGCCGGCGAACCCGCCATCGCCCGCGACATGCAGGGGCGGCTGGAGAACGCAGTCAAGGACCCCGACGCGCTGAACACCCAGGAGGCAGCCCGGCTGATGCAGGCGGCGCACCACATGTTCAAGGCCGCCGGGGCCATGCGCATCGACGCCAGCGGCGCCATTCCGCTCAGCGCCTCGGGCGGATCGCGGCGCTGGTCGGTGGGTCGTCTGGCCGACGCGCGGTTCGTCAACGCCGGCGCCGGGGCGCTGTGGCGCACGGTGACCGTCTCCGGCACGACGCTTGCGGCCCCCGGCGCGCGGGCGGACGGCCTGTCAGTGGACAAGCAGTTGCTGAGCTTCAGCGGCGGGGCGGCGGATCCGGCCGGCCTGCGCCAGGGCGACCGGGTGATCGTGCTGATCTCCGGCCGCTCCAGCAAGGCCCGGGCCACCGCCCTGGTGGTGGATGACGCCCTCCCGGCCGGTTTTGAGATCGAGACGGTGCTGGGCCCCGACGACGCCCAGAGCGGGCCGTTCCGCTTCCTGGGCGAACTCTCCAGCGCCGACGTGCAGGAAAGCCGCGACGACCGCTATGTGGCGGCCATGGACCTGCCGGGTAAGGCGAGCTTCGCCTTCGCCTATGTGGCCCGGGCGGTGACCCCGGGCGACTATCTGCTGCCCGGGGTCGAGGCCCGCGACATGTACCGCCCCAGCATCACCGCCCGCACCGCCGCCGCCCGCACGGCCATCGCGCCGGGGGGGTGATGGGACGGCGGTTGACGTTGGCGTTGTGCGCCTTGGTCGCCGTCGAGACCGCAATCGCCAGCCTCGACACCCTGTTTCCCCCTGACCTCGCCCGCGCGGAGCGCTCGTCGCCGGTGGCGCTGGACCGGCGCGGCGCCTGGTTGCGAGCGTTGCCGGTGGAGAACGGCCGCTGGCGGATCCGCGCCGACCTGTCCCGCACCGACCCCAGTTTCCAGCGCCGGCTGATCGCGGTGGAGGACGCCCGATTCTGGCTCCACCCCGGCG
>CAXNKO010000321.1:0-3530 GCA_964202685.1 Caulobacterales bacterium | reverse complement strand
TGGGCCAACCCTAGCCCCTTTCACAGGAGAGCCTGATGAAGCTCGACAGTTCGATTTCCGCCATCGTCACCGGCGGCGCCTCCGGCCTCGGCGCGGCCACCGTCAAGGCTCTGCGCGATCTGGGCGTCAAGGTGGCCATCTTTGACTTCAATCCCGAGACCGGCGAAGCCAAGGCCAAGGAACTCGGCGCCACCTTCTGCCAGGTCAATGTGATGGATGACGCCGCGGTGGAGGCGGCCTTCGCCAAGGCCCGCGCTGCCAATGGACAGGAGCGCATCCTGGTCAATTGCGCCGGCGGCGGCGCGCCCGGCGGCGGCACCGGCAAGACGGTGTCGCGCAACAAGGAGACCGGGGCCATCGTGCGGCACAATGTGGCGGCGTTCGAGTCTTGCATCGGGTTGAACACCGTGGGCTCCTTCCGCTGCATCACCTTCGCCGCCGCCGGCATGATGGCGCTGGAGCCGCTGGACGAGGACGGTTGCCGCGGGGCCATCGTCAACACCGGCTCGGTGGCGGCCCAGGACGGTCAGGTCGGCCAGGTGGCCTATTCGGCCGCCAAGGCGGCCATCGCCGGCATGACCCTGACCATCGCCCGCGATCTGGCCAACGAGGGCATCCGGGTCAACACCATCCTGCCCGGCATCATGGCCACCCCGCCGATGCTGGGGGTGCGCGAGCGCGCGCCGCAGGTGTGGGCCGGGCTGAACGCCTCGGTGCCGTTCCCCCGTCGGCTGGGCAAGCCGGAGGAGTTCGCCGATCTGGCCCTGACCATGTGCCGCAACGACTATTTCAACGGCCAGGTGGTCCGCCTCGACGGCGCCATCCGCATGCCGCCGCGGTAGAGCCGCTCAGAGTCCCAGGACCTCGCCCAGGGCGTCGGCCACCTGGTCCACGTCGGCGTCGGTCATGGCCGGATAGAGCGGCAGCGACAGGCAGCGGGCGTACCAGGCCTCGGCGCCCGGCAGGTCGAGGTCGCCGTAGCGGTCGCGGTAATAGGGCTGGCGGTGGACGGGGATGTAGTGGACCTGGGTTCCCACCCCGCGGGCGCGCAGGGCCTCGACCACCTCCAGGCGCGAACGCCCAAGCGCGGGAAAGTCGATCAGCACCGTCATCAGGTGCAGCACCGGATCGCTCCATGCCGGCGTGGCGGCGGCGCGCACATGGGGCGCCAGGGCGGCCAGGTGCTGGGCGTAGCGGGCGGCCAGCGCCCGGCGCCGCGCCGCGAACCGGTCGAGCTTGCGCAGCTGCGACAGGCCCAGCGCGCAGAGGATGTCCCGCAGGCGGTAGTTGAACCCCGGCTCGGCCATCTCGTACCACCAGGGCTCGGCGCCGGGTGGACGGACCATGCCGTGGCTGCGCAGCGACCGCAGCCGTTCGGCCAGGCCCGCATCGTTGGTGGTCACCATGCCGCCTTCGCCGGTGGCGATGGTCTTCACCGGGTGGAAGGAGAAGGTGGCCATGGCCGAATGGCAGGCGTCGCCCACCCGCTCGGCGGCGTTGCCGAACCGCATGGTCGAGCCGAGCGCGTGGGGCGCGTCCTCCACCAGCACCGCGCCGCGGGCCTCGGCCAGGGCCTGCAGCGCCGGCAGCTCGGCCACGTCGCCGCGCAGATGCACCGGCAGCACCGCGCGCAGGCGCCGCTGGCCCACCCGGGCGATGGCGTCGGCCAGGGTCGCCGGCGTCATCAGGCCGCTGTCGGGATCCACATCGGCGAACACCACATCGGCGCCCACGTAGCGGGCGCAGTTGGCAGTGGCCAGGAAGGTGATCGAGGGCGCGATACAGACCTCGCCCGGCGCCACCTTCAGCGCCAGCATGGCCAGGTGCAGGGCCGCGGTGCCGTTGGCGCAGGCCGCCGCATGGGCCGCGCCGACCTTGGCGGCGAAGGCGGTCTCGAAGGCCTCCACCCGGGGGCCGGTGGTGAGGAAGTCATCGCTGAGCGCGGCGGCCACTGCGGCGATGTCGTCCTCCTCGATGGTCTGCCGCCCATAGGGCAGCACGGGGTCAGGCATCGCTCAGCATCGCCACCAGGGCCGGCCCGGACAGCCAGTCTGAGTTGGTGTCGCTGGCGTAGCAGAAGTCCTCGGCGACCAATTTGTGCGTCTCAGTGAACGGCGTGCGCGGATATTCCACGAAGGCCGGCTCGATGGCGTAGCGGTCATTTAAGTCCACCGTCGAGCGGGCGTCGTCGGCGGAGATCATCATCTCATGCAGCTTCTCGCCGGGGCGGACGCCCACCACCTTGATCGCCGCGCCCGGGGCCATGGCCTCGGCCAGCTCGGTCATCCGCATGGAGGGGATCTTCGGCACGAAGATCTCGCCGCCGCGCATCAGGCTGAGCGTCGACAGCACGAACTCGACCCCCTGGTTGAGGGTGATCCAGAACCGGGTCATGCGCACGTCGGTGATCGGCAGCTCGCTGACCCCCTTGGCGATCAGCCGCGGGAACAGCGGCCCCACCGAGCCGCGCGAGCCCACCACATTGCCATAGCGCACCACCGAAAACCGGGTGCCGATGTCGCCGGAGAGGTTGTTGGCGGCCACGAAGGTCTTGTCGGAGGCGAGCTTGGTGGCCCCATAGAGGTTGATCGGATTGCAGGCCTTGTCGGTGGACAGCGCCACAACCTTGCGCACCCGGTTGGTCAGGCTGGCCCAGACCACGTTCTCGGCCCCCAGCACATTGGTGTGGCTGCATTCGGACGGGTTGTACTCAGCCGCCGGCACTTGTTTCAGCGCCGCGGCGTGGATGACGATGTCCACCCCGCGCAGCGCCAGCGACAGCCGCTCGCGGTCGCGCACGTCGCCGAGGAAGAACCGCATGCGGGCGTAGTCGGCCTCGGAGAACCGCTCCTTGAGGTCGATCTGCATCTCGTGCTGCTTCAGCTCGTCGCAGGAATAGACGATCAGCTTGCGCGGCTTGGCGCGGGCCAGAACCGTCTCGACGAACCGGCGGCCGAACGAGCCGGTGCCGCCGGTGACGAAGATCACCTTTTCGTCGAGTTCGCGGAAGTCGGGGGTGAAGGAGGCCAAGGCGGGGTTCCGGATGAGGAGTCGCCGCCACTGTCCGCCCGCCCGCGTAAAGAGAGCGCTAACCCTGATGGGTCAGATTTGCGCCCATGAACCGCCGCGCGATCCTGTCCGCCCTGATCTTTGCCTCCGCGCCGGGCCTCGCCCGGGCCAGCGGCAAGCCGGAGAAGAAGAAGGGCGGCGGCGTCTCCTACATCCAGATCCCGGCCCTGGTGGCCAGCACCAGTCCCTCGGGTGGCCGGCGCAGCGTGCTCACCGTGGAAACCGGCGTCGATATTCCCGACGCCAAGCTGCGCGCCCTGTGCGAACTCAGCCTGCCGCGCCTGCGCTCAGCCTATGTCCATGTGGTGCAGATCTATGCCGCCGGCCTGGGGCCGACCTCGCTCCCCAACGCCGACTTCCTCGCCGTCACCCTGCAGCGCGAGACCGACCGGGTGCTGGGCCGCAAGGGCGCGCGCCTGCTGCTGGGCTCGATGATGATCAACTGAGGGCGCAATTCGCGA
>CAXNKO010000320.1:0-3537 GCA_964202685.1 Caulobacterales bacterium | reverse complement strand
AACCGCCGAACCCCTCGTCTCAACCCACTCGGAGATCAAAACCTCAGGCCCAACAGCGATGAAAAAGGCGCAGCGAGACCGTGCGCCTGACGCTCAACCACACGCACACGCCAACATCCCGTCGTCAGCGTGAATAAGACGGGCTAGCTGTTGCCGTCCGTGTCATCCAGGCGCGCGCTGTCGTCTTCGTCGTCGTCGGCGGCGGGGATGGCGTATCCGCCCACCAGCCAGCGCTGCAGGTCGACGTTGGCGCAGCGCTTCGAGCAGAACGGCCGGTATTCGGGGACCACGGCGCGGCGACAGATCGGGCACGTCAAAGGCCTGCGACCTCCAGGTGATCCCGGTCGAGACCGGGCTCCGCGGATATCGTGAACCGTGCGCCGATGCGCAACATCAGCGCGTCGGCCAGGCCCGTGGCGGCGTCCGCGACCGCGGGCGCGCAGCGGGCGGACAGCCGGGCGCCGGGTTGAGCGCGGGCCTCATCCTCGATGCGGCGGGCCAGGGCTAGCGCCAGGGTCAGGTCGCTGGCCGCCCCGTCGGCGCGGCAGAGCGTCTCGCGCAGCGGCGGCGTGCGGCGCGGGATGGTCAGTTCAAGCGTGCCGAACCGGCTGATCGGACCGAACGCCACCCCGGGATTGTCCGGGCCGAAGGCGGCGCGGGCGGCGGTCAGCAGAGCGTTCCCGTCGTGACCTCGGCCGGCCAGGTCGATCACCACCAGGCCGCCGATGCTTTTCAGGCGCAGCAGGCGCGCCGCCGCGCCCAGGGCGGCCAGATTGGCCTGCCGGGCGGCGCGCTTGGCGTCCGCGGCCTGGCGCGCGCCGAGATCGACGTCGAGGGCGGTGAGCGCACGGGTGGTCTCGATGGCGAGACTGCCGCCGCCCGGCAGCGGGTGGACGGTCTCCAGCGCCTCGGCCTGGGCCGCGTCCGCCGCCTCCCGCGCGGCGGGACCCTCCACGATGCGCACGTCACGGGCGAAGGCGCGCAGCTGCTCGAGCAGGTCCGGCGCCGGGGTCAGCGGGCGCGGCGCCCCCTCCCCCTCGCCGAGGGCGCGCACCACGGCCAGCTTGCCGGCGCGCGGTTCGCTGCGGATCTCCACCTCCAGGGCGTGGCCCTCCACGGGCCGGGCGTCGGGGCGGAACGGCAGCACGGCCTCGGCCCCTTCGCCCAGGTCCAGGAACGCCGAACCGATCGCGGCCTCCACCTTGCGGACCCGGGCGACGAACCGGGCGCCAAGGCCCAGACGATGGTCGTCGCCATCCCTGCGAATCAGCAGGTGCTCGGCGCGTCCGTCGAGCCGCACGACGCCGCGATCCTCGCCCGGCCCACGGTCGAGGTAGAGGCGGCGTTCGCTCAACGGCGGTATCCGATTCCGGTCAGCAGGTTGACGGTCTCATAGAGCGGCAGGCCGACGACGCCTGTATAGGAGCCGTGCAATGCGATCACGAAGGCCCCGGCGCGGCCCTGCACACCATAGCCCCCGGCCTTGCCGATCCCCTCCCCCGTGGCCAGATAGTCATCGATCTCGCGGGTGGAGAGGCGTTTGAACTGGACGCGGGTCTCCACCAGGCGGCTGGCCACGCGGCCATCCGGCGCGATCGCGGCGACGCCGGTCAGGACATTGTGATTGCGCCCGGACAGCAGCGCCAGGCATGCGCGGCCCTCGGCCTCGGTCCCGACCTTGGGCAGCACGCGGCGACCGACCGCCACCACGGTGTCGGCGGCGAGCACATGGGCGTCGGGACGCCGGGCCGCGACCGCGGCGGCCTTGGCCAGCGCCAGGCGCAGGGCCAGGCGGCGGGGCGTTTCGCCCGGGGTCGGCTGCTCGTCGATCTCGGCGGCCTCGACGGCGTCGGGCTGCAGCCCGACCTGGCGCAGAAGCTCAAGCCTGCGGGGCCGCGCCGAGGCAAGGATCAGCCGTTGGGGTGTCGGGGCGGCCAAGACCTAGCGGACGCGGAAGGTGATGCGGCCCTTGGAGAGGTCATAGGCGGTCATTTCCACGAGCACCTTGTCGCCGGCCGAGACCCGGATGCGGTTCTTTCGCATCTTTCCGGCCGTGTGGGCGATGATCTCATGGTCATTCTCCAATTTCACGCGGAACATCGCGTTGGGCAGGACTTCGCTGACCATGCCCGGAAACTCCAGCAGCTCTTCTTTCGCCATGCATTCTCCCTGCGGCCCGACCCCTCCTCCCACGAGGCGGCCGCACCCGGCTTACCCAGAAATTTGCACAAGACGAACGGCCCGCGCCCCTCCGGCCGCGGGCCGTATTGTCGTGACTCACCATAACGCAGATGAACCTGCATCGTCGACGCCCGAGGCGCCGATCAGGCGAACCGCGCCGCCAGCCGTGCGGTCAGCCTATCGCGGACGTCCCGATAGGCGGCCAGGCGCACCTCGCGGGAGCCTTCCACCAGGGTGGGATCGAAGATCGGCCAGTACTCGATCTCGACGGCGCGGCCGCGGGTCATCTCCACGGCCCGGTGCTGTGACTCCGGGGTGAATGAGATGACCAGGTCGAAGGAGTCGTCGTGCAGATCATCGAAGGTCTTGGGCCGGTAGTCGGCGAGATCGCAGGCCACCTCCGCCATCACCGCCTCGACGAAGGGGTCGATCGCCTCGGCGCCGGCGGGCTTGAGGCCGCAGCTATCGACATAAATCCGATCTCCAGCGATCCGGCGCAGGAGCGCCTCGGCCATGGGCGAGCGAACGCGGTTGTGGTTGCAGGCGAACAGTACGGCGCCCGGCGGCTCGGCCATCTCAGCCGCGCCAGTGCAGCGCGCAGATGAGGGTGAACAGTCGCCGCGCGGTGTCGTGATCGGTATCGACCTTGCCGGTCAGGCGGGCGCGCAGGACGCTGGAGGCCTCGTTGTGGAGTCCTCGCCGGCCCATGTCCAGCACCTCGATCTGCTGCGGCGTCGCATTGCGGATCGCCTGATAGTAGCTCTCGCAGATCAGAAAGTAGTCCTTGATCAGGCTGCGGAACGGCGACAGCGACAGCAGGTGGCGCCGCGCATAGCTTGGACCGGCCACGTCCAGCATCAGCCGGTTTTCCATCAGGCCGAGCGTCAGATCGTAGGGGCCGCCGTCGGCGCCGTCGGGCGCGAAATAGTTCGCCTCGATCAGATCGAAGATGGCGATCTGGCGTTCCTGCTCCTGGTCGCGCGAGGCCGAGGCCAGGGAGGCTTCGTCGATCTCGACGGACTTCAGATAGTGGCGCTTGCCGTCGTCGGCCATCGGGGCTCCCGCGTCAAATGACCTTGCGGGCCTCGCGGAACGACACCATCCGCCGTTGGGCCTCGTCCCAGAGGGCCAGGCGCGCGCAGCGGAAGCTCTCCCAGAGCCCCACCCGGCTCATGGCGCGCAGTTCCGGGTGGTCGGCCAGCACCTTCTGCAGCCTGTAGAAGGGTATCCGGCTGGAGAGGTGGTGCACATGGTGCACGCCGATATTGCCGGTGAACCATCGCAGCAGCGGCGGCAGGTCGTAGTGCGAGCTGCCGGCCAGGGCGGCGGCGTCTCGCGACCATCCGCCGTTGCGAT
>CAXNKO010000319.1:0-3537 GCA_964202685.1 Caulobacterales bacterium | reverse complement strand
CCGACGCCGCCCGCTCGGCCCACATCCTGGTGGTGGATGACAACGCCACCAACCGGATGGTCGCACAGACGCTGTGCGAGATGTTCGACTGCACATCGGAGTCCGCCGGCGATGGGGTCGAGGCGGTGGAGGCGGTGCGCACCGGTCGCTTCGACCTGATCCTGATGGACATCAAGATGCCACGCATGGACGGTGTCGCCGCGACCCGGATCATCCGCGGCCTCAGCGGCCGCCTTGGCCGCATTCCGATCATCGCCCTGACCGCCAACGCCGATCCGGACGATGCGGCCGGCTATCTGTCAGCCGGCATGAACGCGGTGGTGGAAAAGCCGATGAAGCCGGAGAACCTGTTTCTGGCGCTCCAGCAGGCGCTCGCCGAGGCGGAAACCGTCGAAGCCGCCTAGCGGGCTTGCGCGCCCGGCCTACGAGGCACATCCTGTTCCTCCGGCACAAGATCGGGGGGAGTTGTCATGCGCACGTTTTTCACGGGGTTCGCGGTCGCCGCGCTCATCGGCCTCGCAGGCTGCAGCCCCCCCGCCGAGGAGGTGGTCGCCCCGGCGCCAAAGAAGTCCCTGGCGCGCCAGGCGCAATTCTACCAGGGCCAGGAACAGGTCCAGTCCATCGTCTCCGGCGCCATCGCGGTGAGCCCAGATGGCGCCCTGCAGCTCACCGCCGCATCGATTGTTCCGAGCGCCGGCTACACTGACACCGGCTTCGAGCCCCGCATCTACGCCGCCCCGCCGCCGGATGGCGTCTATGAGGTTGATGTCGTCGCCACCAGGCCCGCGGGCGTGGTCGCTCAGGTGGTGACGCCGCTGGAGATCAAGGGCTCATGGTCCGGCTACAAGAAAGAGCGCCTCAAGGGGGTGAAAATGATCTCCAGGACCAATGAGGTCGTCGCGATGTTGCCGGCGGGCTGAACCGGGCAGGCAACGCCGGTCACACCCTATGGCCGAACCCCCGTCGTCGCCGCCAGGCCGCTGATCCAGGCGGCGTCGGGGCCGCGCGGCGCGGCGATCACCACCACGTCCCCGGTCCGTTCGGCGACCGCCGCGGCGGTCTCTGCAAGGCTCGGCGCGTCGGGATCGGCGCTCTGGCTCAGCACCACCGCGGTCAGCACCAGCCCATGGGCGCGCATCGCTTCCAGCGCGGTGAGGGTATGGCTGATCGCGCCCAGATAG
Source organism: Caulobacterales bacterium (assembly GCA_964202685.1). Taxonomy (GTDB): domain Bacteria; phylum Pseudomonadota; class Alphaproteobacteria; order Caulobacterales; family Caulobacteraceae; genus Phenylobacterium. The sequence continues at coordinate 2,356 of CAXNKO010000319.1, read as the reverse complement.
GAGCCGCCGACCAGAATCGTCGGCAGGCCGAGATCGACCATCAGATCGAGACCCGTGGCCCGTTCGGCGATTGGCGACATCAGCCCGCCGACCCCCTCGACCAGCATGAGCTCGGATCGGGACGCCGCCAGTCTCTGGCGGCAATAGGCGACCAGGGGCGCGAAGTCGAAAATCTGGTTCTCACGTCGGGCCGCCATCGGCGGCGCCAGCGGCGCGCGAAACCGCCAGGGTGAAATCCGCGCCAGCTCCGCCAGCGTCATCGGCCGCTCGAGCGCCGCCAACAGGCGGCCCGGATCGCTCTGCGACCAATCGGCCGGATCGAAGCCGCTGACCACGGGCTTCAGGGCCTCGACGGAGAGCCCGCCGGCCCTGGCGGCGCGGATCAGGGCGCAGGCCACGTGGGTCTTGCCCACATCAGTGTGGGCGCCGGCGATGAAATAGGCCCGGCCGGTCACCGCGCCAGCCAGGGCCGCAGGGCGCGGGCCAGCTTGTCGATCATCTCGTCGGTGTGGTCGGCGCTGAAGGCCAGCCGCAGCCGCGCCGTGCCCGCCGGCACCGTCGGCGGCCGGATCGGCACGGCCAGCAGACCCTGGTCCTCCAGATCCCGCGCGGCGGCCAGCGCCGTCTCCGCCGCCCCCAGCAGGATCGGCACCACGGCGCTCTGCGCCTCGCCAAGCCCGAGCGCGGCGGTGAGCCGGCGCGCATTGGCCAGCGGGCGGGCCACCCGCTCGGCGTCGGTCTCGATGATCTCCAGGGCGGCCAGGGCCGCAGCTGCGTTCGCCGGCGGCAGGCCGGTGGAATAGACCACCGTGCGGGTGCGGGTCTTGATGAAGTCGATCACCGGTCCGCTGGCGCAGACATAGGCCCCATAGCCGCCCATCGCCTTGGAGAAGGTGCCCATGGCCAGATCCACCCGCGCGGTCGGGAACAGCTTCGCCGCACCCGCGCCGGCGCCCACCACCCCAAGCCCGTGGGCGTCGTCCACCAGCAGCCAGGCGTCGTGCAAGCGGCACAGGCGGCTGATCTCGTCCAGGGGCGCCAGGTCGCCGTCCATGGAGAACACCCCATCGGTGGCCACCAGCGCGCGACGCGCCCCGCCGCGGTGGGCGGCGAACCTGGCGGCGAGATCGGCCATGTCGTTGTGGCGGAAGCCCACCACCTCGGCGCCGGACAGCTTCGCCCCGGCCCAGATGCAGGCATGGGCCAGCTCATCGGCCAGCACCAAGTCGCCAGGTCCGGCGAAGGTGGGAATGATCCCGGCGTTGGCCAGGTAGCCCGAGCCGAACACGCAGGCGGCTTCGTAGCCCTTCAGCCGCGCCAGCCGCGCCTCCAGCTCGCCGAAGATTGGATGGTCGCCGGTGATCAGCCGCGACGCGCCGGCCCCAGTCCCATGCGCCTGGATGGCGGCGATGGCCGCGGCCTTCACCGCCGGATGGTGGGTGAGGTTGAGATAGTCGTTGCAGGAAAACGAGATCAGCCGCCGGCCGCCGCGCTCCACCCAGACGCCATCCAGCCGGTGGGTCGGCTTGAGCGTGCGCCGCAGGCTCTGGGTCTCGAGATCGGCGAGCTTCGCGGTGGCGAAGGCGGTGAGGGTGTCGTCCACGGGCGGCCTATGCCCCAGGCCGACCGTGAACGCAAAGGTCTGGGCGCCGCGGCGATCCTGTTGGACAGTAGGATTCCGCTGGGGAGACCACCTCGATGACCACGCAAGACCTGGCCGGAAAGACCGCCGTGGTCACCGGCGCCACCTCCGGCATCGGCCAGGTGACGGCGGTGGAGCTTGCCCGGCGCGGCGCGCGGGTGCTGCTCGTGGGCCGCGACCCAAGCCGGATCGCCGAGACTCTGGCCGCCTTGCCGCCGCCCGCCACCGGCGCCCACGCCACCCACCTGGCCGATCTGTCGCGCCTGTCGGAGATGAAGCGGCTGGCGGCGGAGATCGCCGCGGCCGAACCCCTCATCGACATTCTGGTCAACAACGCCGGCGGCATCTTCCCGGATCGGCAGGTCACGCCGGATGGCTTCGAGAAGACCTTCGCCCTCAACCATCTGGCCTATTTCGTGGTGACGCTGGGTCTGCTGGACCGGGTGAAGGCCGCGCCGGCGGGCCGGGTGTTGGTCACCTCGTCGCGCATGCACGCCTCGGCGCAGCTCGATTTTGACGACTTGCAGAACGCCAGCAGCTATTCCGCCATGAAGGCCTACGCGCGGTCCAAGCTCGGCAACATCCTGTTCGCCCGCGCGCTGGCCCGCCGCCTTGGGGTCGGCGGGGTGACCGTGAACGCCCTGAACCCGGGTTTCGTCGCCACTCGCCTGGGCGACGACGATCCGTCGCCCGTCGGGGTGGTGTTCGGCTGGA
>CAXNKO010000318.1:0-3557 GCA_964202685.1 Caulobacterales bacterium | reverse complement strand
CCGCAACCCTTCCCCCGCGATGGGGGCTAGGGGATGCACACATCTTTCAGTTGGCCGCAGCGCGACCCCTGCGCCCTCTAGGGAGAAGGTGGCAGCGAAGCTGACGGATGAGGGGCTGCACAGAATTTGCATTGTGATAACAGCGGCCTATCCCCGCGCCCGACGTGGCCCCTCATCCGACCCTGCTCCGCAGGGCCACCTTCTCCCTGCAGGGAGAAGGGCCGAATCGAACCTGCAACATATTGATAGAACATGTCTTCTGGAGAAGTGTGAATACGGTAGGTCTTTGCGGTAGGGGAGGCGCTGGAACCTGCGACTCGTATCGCGATGTGTGAATCCCCAAGCGCACAGGTGAGGACGAGCGCTGGTCGGTTTGGCCTTGGCGAACCCTGAACCCGTCCATCCCCACCCCCGCCGTTGCGCCGAGGGCGGGTCGCGGCTATCTGCACGCCCGAACGTTTCCAGATCCAGCGAGCCCGAACCGCCCCATGGCGCAGCAGTACATTTTCCAGATGCAAGGCCTGACCAAGGCCTTTCCCGGCGGCAAGAAGGTGTTCGAGAACATCTGGCTGTCGTTCTACGCCGACGCCAAGATCGGCGTGGTCGGGGTCAACGGCTCCGGCAAGTCGACCCTGCTGAAGATCATCGCCGGGGTCGACAAGGAGTTCAACGGCGAGGCCCGCGCCGCCGACGGGGTCAAGATGGGCTATCTGGAACAGGAGCCCCACCTGGACGACAGCCTCGATGTCTGGGGCAATGTGATCTCCTGGTGCGAGGAGAAGAAGATCCTCGACCGCTACAACGCCGTGGCCGGCGAGCTGGGCGAAAACTACACCGACGAACTGATGGAGGAGATGACCGCGCTGCAGGAGAAGATCGACGCCGGCGACCTGTGGGACATCGATTCCAAGATCGAGATGGCGACGGACGCCCTGCGTTGCCCGCCCAACGATTGGGCGGTGGCAAACCTGTCCGGCGGCGAGAAGCGGCGTATCGCCCTGGCCCGGCTGCTGCTGTCGAAGCCCGACATGCTGCTGCTGGACGAACCCACCAACCACCTGGACGCCGAGAGCGTCGCCTGGCTGCAGCACCACCTGGAGGCGTTTCCGGGCTGCGTCATCCTGGTCACCCACGACCGCTACTTCCTCGACCAGGTGACCAAGTGGACCCTGGAGCTGGATCGCGGCAAGGGCATCCCCTACGAGGGCAACTACTCCGGCTGGCTGGAGCAGAAGACCAAGCGGGTGATCCAGGAGAACTCCGAGAGCGACGCGCGCCAGCGGGCCATGACCCGCGAACTGGAGTGGGTGCGCTCGGGCGCCAAGGCCCGCCAGGCCAAGTCCAAGGCCCGGCTGGCCGCCTATGAGCGCATGGTGGCCGAGCAGGAGTCGACCCGCCACGCCCAGACCCATGCGGTGATCCAGATTCCGCCCGGGCCCCGGCTCGGCAATGTGGTGCTGGAGGCGGACAATCTGTCCAAGGCCTATGGCGACAAGGTGCTGTTCGAGAACCTGACCTTCAAGCTGCCGCCCAACGGCATCGTCGGGGTGATCGGACCCAACGGGGCCGGCAAGTCGACCCTGTTCCGCATCATCACCGGCCAGGAGCAGCCCGACAGTGGGACCTTCCGCCTCGGTGAGACGGTGAAGCTGGCCTATGTGGACCAGAGCCGCGACACCCTCGATCCCAATAAGAACGTCTGGCAGGAGGTCAGCCAGGGCCTCGACATCCTCACCATCAACAAGCGCGACATCAACACCCGCGCCTATGTGGGCTCATTCAACTTCAAGGGCGGCGACCAGCAGAAGAAGGTCGGCCTGCTGTCCGGGGGCGAGCGCAACCGAGTCCACCTGGCCAAGACCCTCACCGAGGGCGGCAACACCATCCTGCTCGACGAACCCACCAACGACCTGGACATCGAGACCCTGCAGAACCTGGAAGAGGCCCTGGAGGAATTCGCCGGCTGCGTGGTGGTGATCAGCCACGACCGCTGGTTCCTCGACCGGCTGTGCACCCACATCCTGGCCTTCGAGGGCGACAGCCACGTGGAATGGTTCGAGGGCAACTTCGAAGCCTACGAAGAGGACAAGAAGCGCCGGCTGGGCGCCGACAGCCTGATCCCGCACCGGATCAAGTTCCACAAGTTCACGCGGTAGGGGGCGAGCGTGCGGATTGTGACGCGAAAGACCGGGGTCCTGGGGCGCACGCTCGACGAGGTGATCGCCAGCATGCCGCCCGAGAGCCAGGCGCGGGTCGCCGAACGGGCGACGCAGTTGCACGCGGAAGTCGTGCTTGAGTCTTTGCTGCGAAGGCGATGATTTGCGTTCTGCAATCCTTCCCCCTCGATGGGGGAAGGGCAGGGTTGGGGGTGCATCCGCTGTGCTGAAAGGCACAACCCGGGAGGGCTCGGCGTCAAACGGGGTTCATCGGCGGATTCAGTGCGAACACCCCCATCCCCGACCCTTCCCCCATCGAGCTACCGGATGCACACATCTTGGCGTCGATCGCAGCGCGATTCCTTCTCCCTGCAGGGAGAAGGGGCCAAACAGAGCCTGTAACATATTGATAGAACAAGTCTTCTCAAGAAGTGTGAATACGGTGGCCCCATTGAGGGGGAAGGGGGATCGCGGCTTGCGAATCACTTCCGTGCGTTCCGTAGCCCCAAGGGGGAAGCACGGTTCTGGTCGCGACCTTCCCGCAGCGTGCAGCGCAGCGCGGCGTGACCAAGGGGGCCATGCTGAGTCGGCATAAGCGCCGGGTGCTCTACGCCGCCAGCCGCTGCGCCGCCGCCGAGGCCACCAGCACCCGCACGATCTGATCCTCGCGGGCGTTCCACAGCACGCTCACCCGCCCGGCCTGGGGGGCGGCGTCGCCGAGCAGGGCCTTGACGTCGGAGGCCCTGGCCCGCGCCGGGGTGAGGCGCTTCAGCACCCGGCCGCCGCCCACATCCTCCTGCACGTCACAGAAGCGCAACACCGCGTCGACCACGGCGCTGGTGGGCTGGGCGGGCGGCCTGGGGGCGGTGGGGCGAGCGGCGGGGCGGCGAGTGAAGCGCTTGCGGAACTCGGAAGGCATCTGGAAATCCTCGGTTGCCAAATCGGTAGGTTCCGGTATTGATCTCCAATCACGCCAAAAACGGACGTAGGAACAAATGAGATACGAAAAAGCCTCGCAGGTTCTGCATCTGGCGCGGATCCTGGCTGGAAGCGCCGAGGGGCTGACCCTGGACGATATGGGCGAGCGGCTGGGGGTCGGCCGGCGCACGGCCGAGCGGATGCGCGACGCGGTGCGCGACATGTTTCCGCAGCTGGAGGAGATCGAGGACCCGCCGACGCGGCGGTTCCGCATTCCGGCGGGACTTGACGGACTGTTCCAGAGCCCGACGCCGGACGAGCTGGTGGCTCTGCGCACCGCGGCGGATTCCCTGCAGGCGGCGGGCGCCGACACCCGCGCCGCGGCGCTGCGGACCCTGGAACAGAAGATCCTCTCGGCCACCCGCGCCGCCGCCCGCCGCCGCCTGGCGCCCGACGTCGAGGCGCTGCTGGAGGCCGAAACCA
>CAXNKO010000317.1:0-3567 GCA_964202685.1 Caulobacterales bacterium | reverse complement strand
TCGACCGACCGATCTGACCCCCAGGGCGCGCGGCGCAACGGGCGGGTCGCGGCCCTCTGCGCCGCCGGCTTCGTCGCCATGGTGGGCGCCGCCTATGCCGCCGTGCCGCTCTATCGGGCCTTCTGCCAGCTGACCGGCTTCAATGGCGTGGTGCGCCGGGCCGAGGCCGCGCCGGACCGGGTGCTGGGGCAGACGCTCGACATCCGCTTCGACGCCAATGTCCGCGACCTGCCCTGGACCTTCACCGCGCTCCAGACCTCCCAGACCCTGAAAATCGGCGAGACCGGCCTGGCCTTCTTCCGGGTCACCAACAACAGCGACAAACCGATGACCGGCCATGCGGTCTACAATGTGGTGCCGGCACAGGCCGGGGCCTATTTCCAGAAGCTCCAGTGCTTCTGCTTCACCGACCAGACCATCGCCGCCGGGCGGACGGTGGAGTTCCCGGTGCTCTACTTCGTCGATCCGAAGTACGCCGAGGATTTCGAGACCCGCGGCAAGCCGCAGGTGACCCTGTCCTACACCTTCTTCCCGGCGGTGAAGCCGCCGGGCGACGGCCGGCGCGCGGACGCGACGCAGGCCAATACCGTATCGGCCCTTGGCGGATCGCCACGGGCGGGGCTATAGCGACATCATAGGAGAAACGCCGCTGCGCCCAGGGTATGGCGCGGGGGTTGATCGAGGCGAGAGGGGTACCCACGGCAATGTCCGCAGGCGACGTCAAACACGACTACCACTTGGTCAATCCGAGCCCGAATCCGCTGATCGGGTCCATCGCGGCCACGGTCATGGCGATCGGCGGCGTGGTGTGGATGAAGGGGCTGTTCGGCCTGCCGGAAGGCACGTCGTGGCTGTTTTTCGCCGGGCTGGCGGGGGTGCTGTTCACCATGGCCGTCTGGTGGCGCGACGTCGTCAACGAGGCCAATGGCGGCGATCACACTCCGGTGGTGTCGCTGGGCCTGCGCTACGGGATGATCCTGTTCATCGCCTCCGAGGTGATGTTCTTCGTGGCCTGGTTCTGGATCTTCTTCGAGATGGCCCTGTTCAACGACCACCGCGCGCTGTCCTCCATCGAGGAGGTGCGCGCCGCCTGGGCGACCTGGCCGCCGAAGGGCGTGGAGGCCGTGCCCGCCTGGGAGCTGCCGCTGGTCAATACGCTCACCCTGCTGCTCTCCGGCACCACGGTGACCTGGGCCCACCACGCCCTGCAGCAGGGCGACCGCAAGAGCGCCAAGACCGGCCTGTTGCTGACCATCATTCTGGGGGCGCTGTTCACCCTGATCCAGGTCTACGAGTACAGCCACATCCTGCAGCACAAATACTTTTTCGGCGGCGAGGGGGCGGAGAACTCGGGGCTCTATGGTTCGTCGTTCTTCATGGCCACCGGCTTCCACGGCTTCCACGTGCTGATCGGCACCATCTTCCTGACCGTGTGCCTGTTGCGACTGATGGGCAAAGGGTTCTCGCCCAAGCAGCACTTCGGCTTCGAGGCGGCGGCCTGGTACTGGCACTTCGTCGATGTGGTCTGGCTGTTCCTGTTCGCCTTCATCTATGTGGTCTTCGGCGCCTCGGGCGCAGGCTAGGTGAAGCGGCACCCGCTGCTGGCGGGCCTCGCGGGGCGGTGCCCGAACTGCGGGGAGGGGCCGCTCTTCCAGGGCTTTCTGACGGTGCGCGTGGTGTGCGGGGTCTGCGGCTTCGACCTCGCCAAGGCGGACGCCGGCGATGGGCCGGCGGTGTTCGTGATCCTCATCGGCGGCTTCCTGGTGGCCTTCGCCGCCCTGCTGACGGAATTCGCCTTCCGCCCGCCGGCCTGGGTGCATCTGGTGATCTGGCTGCCGATGACGGTGATCGTCTGCCTGGGCCTGCTGCGCCCGTTCAAGGGCGTGCTGCTGGCCGCGCAGTTCATGAGCAAGGCCTCCCAAGCCGGCCGTGATGGCTGACGCCCGCCGGTTCCCTATCGGTCTGACCCTGGCCGTGGCCATCGCCCTGGCGATCCTGTCCGCCCTTGGCGTCTGGCAGTTGCGGCGGCTGGAATGGAAGGCCGCGCTGCTGGCCCGCGTCGAGGCGCTCAAGACGGCCCCGGCCCAGCCAGCCGCCTCCGTACTGGACGCCGCGCGGCGGGGCGCCGACGTGGATTTCCGGCGGGTGGCCGCCGACTGCCCCGGTCTCGGCGGCGCGCCGTTCCTGGAGCTCTACAGCCTGCGGGCCGGCCAGGTCGGGTCGCGGCTGATCTCGGCCTGTGCGCTGAAGGCGGGCGCCTACGGGACCCTGCTGGTGGACCGCGGCTTCGTCGCCGACACCATCTCTGCGCGGCCGCCCAGCGACGGGAGCGACCGCACGCCGCTGATCGTCACCGGCGTGCTGCGCGTTCCCGAGCCGGCCAATTTCGTCACCCCGCCCAATGAGCCCGCCGCCAACCGCTGGTATTCCCGCGACCTGGCCGCCATGGCCGCGGCCCTGGGGGCGCCCGCGCCGGCGCCGCTGATGCTGATGGCCGAGACCGCCACCAATCCGGACTGGAAGGCGCTCGCCCCGGCGCCGCTGCCCGCCGACATCCCCAACCGCCACCTGGAGTATGCGCTCACCTGGTTCGGCCTTGCCGGGGCCCTGATCGCCGTCTATGCGGCCATGCTCTGGCGCAGGTGGAAGGCTTGATGCGGTACGTTTCAACCCGGGGCGAGGCCCCGGCGGTCGGATTCGTCGATGCGGTGCTGGCGGGTCTGGCGCCCGACGGCGGGCTCTATGTTCCGCAGGCCTGGCCGACCCTGTCGGCGGAAACCATCGCCGCCTTCGCGGGCCGGCCCTATGCCGAGGTGGCCAGCCATATCATCAGCCAGTTCACCGGCGGCGACATCCCCGACGCCGCCCTGGCGGAGATGTGCGCCGAGGCCTATGGCGGCTTCAGCCATCCGGCTGTGGTCCCGCTCACCCAGATCGCGCCGGGCGGCTTCATCGCCGAACTGTTCCATGGCCCCAGCCTGGCCTTCAAGGACGTGGCCATGCAGCTGCTGGCGCGGCTCTACGACCACATCCTCGGCCGCCAGCGGCGCCGGCAGACGATTCTGTGCGCCACCTCCGGCGACACCGGCGGGGCGGCGGTGGAGGCCTTCCGCGGCCGCGCCAATGTGCGCGTGGTGGCGCTGTTTCCCGAGGGCCGCATCTCCGAGGTGCAGCGGCGGTTCATGACCGCCCAGCCGGACAACAACATCGCCTGCGTGGCGGTGGCGGGCACCTTCGACGACTGCCAGGCCATCGTGAAGGACGCCTTCCAGGATGCGGCGCTACGCCAGGCGGTGGATCTGTCCGGGGTCAACTCCATCAACTTCGCCCGCATCGCCGCCCAGATCGTCTATTACTTCACCAGCGCGGTGGCGCTTGGCGCCCCCCACCGGCCGGTGAGCTTCTGCGTGCCCTCGGGCAATTTCGGCGACGCCTTCGCCGGCTATGCGGCCAGCCGCATGGGCCTGCCGATCCGGCGCATCGTCGTGGCCACCAATGCCAACGACATCCTGGCCCGCGCCTTCCAGGACGGCCGCTACGCCCGCGGCGGCGTGACCCCCACCCAGT
>CAXNKO010000316.1:0-3569 GCA_964202685.1 Caulobacterales bacterium | reverse complement strand
CCAGCCGCTGAATCCGATCCTGGGCGCGGTGGCGATCCTCTGCATCGCGGTGGGGGCCGGGGCCTCGGGCGCGCTGAACATGTGGTACGACGCCGACATCGACGCCCAGATGCGCCGCACCCGCGGCCGGCCGGTGCCCGCCGGCCGGGTGCAGGGCGCCGACGCCCTGACGCTGGGGGTGGTGCTGTCGCTGTTCTCGGTAATGCTGATGGGGGTGGCGCTGAACTGGCTGGCGGCGGGGCTCTTGGCCTTCACCATCCTGTTCTACGCCGTGGTCTACACCATGTGGCTGAAGCGCCATACGGCCCAGAACATCGTCATCGGCGGTCTGGCCGGCGCAGACCAGGCCGGTGAGCGCGGTGAACACCACCAGCGACATCACCCGCGGCTTCAGGAGCTGCACGAAGTCCTGCCACCGGGCGGGGGCGGCGCTGATTGCGGCGGGCGACATGGTCATCAGTCTACTCATTAAACGACCCAGGCGCGCGCCGGATCGGGCCGGCGCGCGCCATCGTTTCGTTTGACCCCGACCCTAATGGTGGGCGTCGGGCGCGATCACCGGCAGTTCGTTGAACTGGTGGAACGGCGGCGGCGAGGACAGCGTCCACTCCAGCGTCGTGGCGCCGTCGCCCCAGGGATTGGCCAAGGCCTTGCGGCGGAACACCATGGCGTCGAGCAGCACCAGCAGGAACACGCCGACGCCCACCAGGGTCACCACATAGCCCATGGAGGAAACGTAGTTCCACAGGGCGAAGGCTTCCGGGTAATCGATGTATCGGCGCGACATCCCCTGCAGGCCGAGGAAGTGCTGCGGAAAGAAGATCAGGTTCACGCCGACGAAGGTGATCCAGAAGTGCAGCGCCCCCAGCCACTCGCGGTACTTCACCCCCCACATCTTTTCGAACCAATAGTAGAAGCCGGCGAAGATCGAGAACACCGCCCCCAGGCTGAGCACATAGTGGAAGTGGGCGACGACGTAGTAGGTGTCGTGCAGGCTGTAGTCGATGCCGGCGTTGGCCAGCACCACCCCGGTGACACCGCCGACGGTGAACAGGAAGATGAAGCCGATCGCCCACAGCATCGGCGTCTTGAAGTCGATGGAGCCGCCCCACATGGTGGCGATCCAGGAGAACACCTTCACCCCGGTGGGCACCGCGATGACCATGGTCGCGGCGACGAAATAGGCCCGCAGCTCCAGCCCCATGCCGGCGGTGTACATGTGGTGGGCCCAGACGATGAAGCCGACGAAGCCGATCGCCACCATGGCGTAGGCCATGGGCAGGTAGCCGAACACCGGCTTCCTTGAGAAGGTGGAGACGATGTGGCTGACCATGCCGAAGCCCGGCAGGATCAGGATGTAGACCTCGGGGTGACCGAAGAACCAGAACAGGTGCTGGTACATCACCGGGTCGCCGCCGCCGGCCGCGTCGAAGAAGTGGGTGTTGAAGTTGCGGTCGGTGAGCAACATGGTGATCGCGCCGGCCAGCACCGGCAGCGACAGCAGCAGCAGGAACACCGTCACCAGGATCGACCACACGAACAGCGGCATGCGGTGAAGCGTCATGCCCGGCGCGCGCATGTTGAAGATGGTGGTGATGAAGTTGATCGCCCCCAGGATCGAACTGGCGCCGGCCAGGTGGATCGACAGGATGGTCAGGTCCATGGCCGGACCGGTGTGGCCGGAGGTGGAAAGGGGCGGATAGAGCGTCCAGCCGCCGCCGAAGCCCCGGCCCGGTCCGCCGTCGACGAACAGCGAGGTGCACAGCAGCACCCAGGCGGCCACCAGCAGCCAGAACGAGATGTTGTTCATGCGCGGGAAGGCCATGTCCGGCGCGCCGATCATCAGCGGCACGAACCAGTTGCCGAACCCGCCGATCATCGCCGGCATGACCATGAAGAAGATCATGATCAGGGCGTGGGCGGTGACCACGGAGTTGTAGCCATGCTTGCTCTGCTCCACGAGCCCCAGCAGGTGGACCTGGGAGTCGGGGCTGAAGATCTGCATGCCCGGCTCGGCCAGCTCCCAGCGGATCAGGCCCGACATCGCCCCGCCCACCAGGCCCGCCATGATGGCGAACAGGATGTAGAGGGTGCCGATGTCCTTGTGATTGGTGGAGAAGAACCAGCGGGTGAAGAAACCCGGGGTGTGGGCGTAGCCGTCGTCGTGGCTATCGGGGGCGGAGGCGTGGGCCATCTTACGCTATCCTACGGTCAGTTCGCGGCCGGCGCCGCGGCGGGCGCAGGCGCAGGTGTCGGGGCGGATGTCGGGGCGGTCGCGACGGGCGTCAGCACGGCGGCCGCGGCCGGAGCGGCCGGCTTGGCGCCGCCGCCCTTGGATGTCACCCAGGCCTCGTACTCGCCCTGGGTGACCACATGCACCTCGATGGGCATGAAGGCGTGATCGACGCCGCACAGCTCGCGGCACTGTCCATAGTAGACGCCAGTCTGCTTGGCGTTGAACCAGACCTCGTTGAGCCGTCCGGGCACCGCGTCGGCGATCACCCCGAAGGCCGGCACCGCGAAGGCGTGGATCACGTCGGCGCCAGTGATGATCACCTTCACGTTCTTGCGCACCGGAATCACCAGCGGCTCGGTGGCGGCCAGGCGATAGGGCACGTTCTTCGCCTTGGCCTGGGCCTCCGGCAGCATGTTGGAGATGAATTCGCCGACGTTCTCATCGGGATATTCGTAGCCCCAGTACCATTGGTAGCCGGTGGCCTTCACCGTGACGTCGGCCTTGGGAAAGTCGTGGTAGCGGAACAGCAGCTGGAACGAGAACACCGAGATCACCACCAGGATCAGCACCGGCACGATGGTCCAGGCGATCTCGATGGGGGTGTTGTGGCTCCATTTGGCGGGGGTCGGATTGGCCCGCTTGTTGAAGCGGACCATGACGATGATCAGCAGCCCCAGCACCAGCAGGCTGATCGCCGTGATGATCGGCATCAGGATGATGTTGTGGAACCAGATCGCGTCGTCACGCAGCTGGGTCACCCCCGGCTGCAGATCCCACCCGCCCGGCGTGGGCTGACCCAGCAAATCATTCGCCAGGGCCGCGGCGCCCCAAAAGGCCGCCAAGCCGCCCGCTGCGGTCCCGGCCGCCAGAGCCCGCATCCCGTGAAACCTCGACTTCATGTCCCCTCGGTCTGGTTGGCCGGCCGCGCCTCGCGGAAAAACGATCGCCCCCGCCGACTTTATGCAGGACGCCGGCGCAAAGCCGCACCGCGCACCCCTCAGCGGGCGTGCATACGCGCTCAGATTGGGCTTGCCAAGGCGGTTGCGCCCACCCGCGCCGGCGATTTGCGCCCCTGCCGCGCCTCGGCCGGGCGGCGGCGTTACGGGGATGACGCCTGGCTGAGAAGTCCCTATCTCTAGGCCGCACCCCTCGCAGCGCCCAAGGCTCCCCATGAACGCCCATTCGCCCGCCCCCTCGATCCTCGAAGCCGCGGGCGTCGCCCCCGAGCGCGCCCGGGAGATCCTGTCCCAGGCCCTGGCGGGCGCCGACGACGGCGAACTGTTCGCAGAGCGGGCCGAGAGCGAATCATTCCTGTTCGACGACGGGCGGCTGA
>CAXNKO010000315.1:0-3579 GCA_964202685.1 Caulobacterales bacterium | reverse complement strand
CACCCTCAGGCGCGACTCCGCCTCGGGATCGGCGAGCTGGGGATAGTCATTGGGCAGGAAACTGGCCACGCCGAGCATCAGCGCCAGGTCCCGCGGCGGGGCCGCCTCGCCCGCCGGCCGCTCGACGAAGTCCTCCAGCGGCCTCGGGCCCTGCGACAGGCCAAGCTCCTGCAGCCGTTTCATGATCGTGGCGTAGCCCACATAGGCGCCGAGGCCGGTCCAATGGCTGTCCAGCCGGCTGAACACCTTCAGCCCGTAGCCGGCCTGGCGGGCGATGTCCGGGCCCAGGTCGAGCACCTCGCCGGCGCCGGCGCGGCGGGCGAGACGGCGGAGCGTCGCCGCCGGGGCTCGGCTGGCGTCGCGTCCATGGCCCCAGGCCGGCGCGAATTGCGGATAGATCGACTCCTTGTTGGGCGGAACCACCACCAGATAGGCCCCGCCCCGCGCTGCCAGCGCCTCGCTGCGGCCGGCCAGGTTCGCCAGCCATGCGCTGGCCGCCGCGTCGCTCAGGGGCGGATCGCCGCGCGCGGTGGCGAAATGGCTCCCGTCGTCATGGAACAGCCAGCCCTGGCGGCCGACCGCCACCCGCGCCGTTCCCGACACCCCCAATCGCAGTCGGGCCAGATTGAGGGCGGCGATCAGGTGCGCCCGGGGCGGAAACCGGTCGGCGACATAGGCGTCCAGGTCGGCGCGGAAGGCGGCGAAGTCGCCGGGCGCCGCGGGCAGACTCGGCAAGTCGGCGAGCGGCCGGCTTTCCGCCATGGCCGGCGCTTTCACCCCATACGGAACCAGGAAGGCCGCCACCCCTAAGGCCAGGACGCAGCCGATCAGTGTCCGCCAGTGCAGGCTCGCCTTGAACGCCATCAGGCCGGAGCCCCCCCTGACAACCCGGTCGCCCGGACCATGCACGTCCGCCGGGGCGCGAGGCACCCCGCGCCTTCGTCGTCGGACGCCTTTGCGCCGCGCCAGCGCATGGTGTTAGTTGCCGCCCAACCAGACCAGCGAAGGGGATAGGGCCGCATGGACGCCAGGGAACAGACGGCTGCGGCATCGAGCCCGCTGGAGTCTATCGAGCTCGCCGGCGCGGGCGTCACCCTGGTGGCCGACGTGGCCGGGCCCGTGGACGGCGCCCCGGTGCTGTTCCTGCACGGCGGCGGCCAGACCCGCGCCTCCTGGGGCCGGGCGGTGATCGCGGTGGCGGCGCGGGGCTATCGCGGCGTCAGCCTCGACCTGCGCGGCCATGGCGAGAGCGGCTGGGCCGCCAATGGCGACTACGACCTGGATCACTTCGCCGACGATCTGGACAAGGTGACCGCCACGCTTGGCCGGCCGGCGGTGCTGGTGGGCGCATCCTTGGGCGGGCTGACCTCCCTGCTGGCGATCGGCTCGCGCGGCCTGCCGGCGGCCGGTCTGGTGCTGGTGGATGTCGCGCCCAGGCTGGAGCCGGCCGGCGCCGACAAGATCGGCGCCTTCATGCGCAGCGCCCCCAATGGTTTCGCCAGCCTCGACGAAGCCGCCGACGCGGTGGCCGCCTACCTGCCCCATCGGCCGCGGCCCAAGGATGTCAGCGGGCTGAAGAAGAACCTGCGCGAGCGCGGCGGCCGCCTGCACTGGCACTGGGACCCCGCCTTCATCGCCAATGGCCGTGGGCCGGGCTCGACCATGAACCGCGAGCGCCTCGACCGCGCCGCCGCCGCCCTGACCATTCCTACCCTGCTGATCCGCGGCGGCTTAAGCGAGGTGATCAGCCCCGACAGCGTGCGCGAGTTCCTGGCGCTGGCGCCCCACGCCGAGTTCGTCGATGTCACCGGCGCCGACCACATGGTCGCCGGCGACGCCAACGACGCCTTCAACGCCGCCGTCCTCGACTTCGTCGGCCGCCACAGCGCACCATAGACTGCCACCCAACGACGGAGGACGACCATGAGACTGAGCCTGGCCATCGGACCGTGGGATGGGGCCCAGCCGCTGCCCATCGAGCTCATCCAGAAGGCCGAGGCCCTGGATTTCCACTCGGTGTGGACCGCCGAGATCTATGGCGCCGACTGCATGACCCCGCTGGCCTTCATCGCCGCCCACACCAAGAAGATCAAACTCGGCACCTCCATCGCCCAGCTGGACGCCCGCACCCCGGCCAACCTGGCCATGTGCGCCCAGACCATCGACGCCCTGGCCGGCGGCGGCCGGATGATCCTGGGTCTCGGCGCCTCGGGTCCGCAGATCGTCGAGGGCTGGTACGGCCGCCCCTGGGGCAAGCCGACCCGGCGCTATCGCGACACCGTGGCCATCCTGCGCAAGATCTTCCGCCGCGAGTATGTCGCCCACGAGGGCTATGAGCTCAGCCTGCCCTATCACGGCGAGGGGTCCAGCGGCCTGGGCAAGCCGCTGAAGAACATCATGCACCCCGACCCCAACCTGCCGATCATGATCGGCGCCGACACGCCGCTCAACGTGCGGCTGACCGGCGAGATCGCCGACGGCTGGCTGGGCTTCCACCTGACGCCCGGCATGATGCCCCACTACAAGGCCCAGCTGGCCGAGGGCATGGCCAAGCGCACCGACGGCATGACCATGGACAAATTCGACATCAAGGCGGTGGTCGGCGTCAAACTCGCCGACGACGTCAAGGCCGCCCTGCAGGAGCCCAAGCCCTATATCGCCCTCTACGCCGGCGGCATGGGCGCCCAGAGCATGAACTTCCACAAGGAAGCCATGATCAAGCGCGGCTACGGCGAGGCCGCCGCCCGGGTGCAGGAACTGTTCATGGCCGGCCGCCGCGACGAAGCCACCGCCGCCGTGCCCGACGAATATGTCGACGAGGAATGGCTGATCGGCCCGCAGGCGCGGATCAAGGAGCGCTTCAAACCCTGGCGCGACAGCGGCATCACTATCCTCAACCTGCGCCAGACAACGCCGGAGATCATGGAGATGATGGCGGGGATGTTGTGAGGGGGCGCACCCGGTCCCTGGGAGCCAGGCGCGCCGCCGCCGCAAGGCCGCGTGGGCGTTGGCGGTGTTACAGCAGGAAGTCGCCACCGTTCAGGCTGTGGGCGCCGACCAGGACAATCTGGAAGTCGGCCACGCGGTCGCCGTTCACGTCGCCTTCGAGGACGGTGTTGGCGCCGGACACGAACGCGCGCAGCTGCCCTGCCTCGCCGGCGAACGCCTTCGAACCGATGAAAGCGAAATCCTGATTGCCGCCCTTGCCGGTATCCGCATCGATCGCCGACAGATCGATCCGGTCCCGGTTCTCGACAAAGTCCAGAATCTTGTCGCCGTTGGCGTCGCTGATCGAGGTGTACATGAACCAGTCCTTGCCATCGCCGCTGGCCAGGGTGTCAGCGCCGCCGCCGCCCTCGAGGATGTCGTCGCCGTCGCCGCCGGAGAGCGCATTTTCGCCCGCCGACCCGATCAGAACGTCGTTGAAGGCGCTGCCCTGGACGTTGTCGATACCGGACAGCAGGTCACCCTCCGCATGGCCCCAGTGACCAACACCGCTAGCGAGGTTCACATAGACGCCCTCGTTCTTGTCCCAATTACCTTGCAGCTCACGGGCAGGGCCATTGGCGAATACGAATG
>CAXNKO010000314.1:0-3593 GCA_964202685.1 Caulobacterales bacterium | reverse complement strand
CATGTGCTTGCCGGGCTTGGCTCTCCAGGAAGACGGGGTCCAGGACTGGTTCATCGCATAGCTCCGCGCCCGTCTGCGCGGCGCGGACAGGCGAAAGCGGGCCTTCTACTCCGAGATCGCGGCGAAGGTCGATGATTTCCGCAGTCCCGCGGTGGTTTCCGGCGCCGGTTGGCGGACCAGAGCCACGCCGCAGGCGGCGGCGATCCCGCCCAGCGCCAGCCACCATTCCTGCCAGACGCCGAAACTGACCGCGCCGAACACCACATAGGCCGCCGCCGTCGCCGCCGCCGCCGCCCGGGCCGGATCCCGCTCGCCGGCGCCCAGGCGCGCGAACAGCGCCGCCCAGAACACCGCCGCCGCCACCGCGCCGATCAACCCCAGCTCCAGCCATATCTGCAGGGCGCTGTTGTGGGGATGCAGTTGAATTCCCGGCGAAAACATCCGGCTGGCCTCCAGCCCCCAGCCCCGCAGAGGGTGGTCTGCCATCCAGTCGACGGTCTTTTCCCAATAGCCCAGCCGCTGCGACCAGGAGAGCGGCGCCTCGGCCTTCAAGACCTGCAACTGGCCGGTGGTCTTGAGGATCAGCACCAGGCCCGGCATGGCGAGGAAATAGGCCGCGACCAGCACGGCGAGGCCCCGCGGCGCGACCCTTGGCCACGCCCAGACCGCCCCGCCGGCCACGATCGAGGTGACCAGCGCCAGCACTGGCGCATCATAGCCGAACAGGAAGCTGCCACCGGCCAGGGCGGCGATCATCGGCGCCACAAGCCAGACGCCCGCGCCCACCCGCACCGCCGCCACCGCCGCCACCGGCCACAACAGCGCCAGGACGAACAGGCCCTGGGCGACGTTCTTGCGGGCCAGATCCGCCCGCTCGGGATCGCCGATCAGGGTCCGCAGGGCCTGATACCCCTGGGCGCCGGTGAGCGCCTCCGCCAGCAGAACAATGCCCAGCAACGGCATGCCCCAGGCCAGCACCCGCAGGGCCAGCGTCCGCCCCCCGGCGTCGGCGCGGCCGGCGGCGCACACCAGGGCGAAATAGAATCCAGCCTCGGCGGTCAGCTTTACCGCCGGCGACCCCCACAGGCCGTGATGATGCGGGCTCCACAGCGTCGAGCCCGCGGCCCAGATCAGCAGGAACAGCACCGCGACATAGGCCGGCCGGTCCTCGTCGGTGACGTTCAGCGCCGGCAGGCACAGCGCGCCGGCCACCCCCGCCAGGGCGGCGAACCCCAGCGGCCCCGCCCAGGCCAGCAGCGGCGTCAGCGCCAGCACCACCACCAGCCAGCCCCCGAACCAGGCCGCCCATCGGTCCTGCTTCGGCCCGGCCGTGGTCATCCAAGCCCGCCTGTTTCCGCCGGCGCGTACTTCTCGCGCATGGTCACCAGTTCCTCGGCCAGGGTCGGGTGGACGGCGCAGGTGGAATCCCACTGCGGCTTGGTCACCCCCATCTTCAGCGCGATGGCCGCCATCTGGATGATCTCCGGCGCGTCGGGCCCCACCACATGGCAGCCGACAATCCGCTGCGATGCGGCCTCCACCACCAGCTTCATCATGCAGCGCTCGTCGCCGCCAGAGAAGGCGTACTTCATCGGCCGGAAGCGAGTGAAATAGATGTCGACGCGCCCCAGGGCGTGGCGGGCGTCCGCCTCGGTCATGCCCACCGATCCGATCGGCGGCTGCGAGAACACCGCCGAGGCCACCATCTCATGGTCGAACCGGGTCGGACGCCCGTTGAACACCGTCTCGGCGAAGGCCGCCCCTTCGCGGATCGCCACCGGAGTGAGGTTGATCCGGTCGGTGACGTCACCCACCGCCCAGATGTTGTCGGCGCTGGTCTTCGAATAGTCATCCACCTTGATGGCCCCGGCCTCGGTGACCGCCACCCCCGCGGTCTCCAGGCCCAGCCCCTCCACATAGGGCCGCCGGCCCACCGCGAACATCACCACGTCGGACTCCAGGCTGCTGCCGTCGGCGAAGGTCGATCGGATGCCGCCGGCGGTCTTCTCCAGCTTCACGTGCCGGCAGCCCAGTTTGACGTCGATGCCGCGCTTCTCCATCTCCTCGGTAAGGTGCGCCCGCACATGGTCGTCGAAGCCGCGCAGCACATTGGGGCCCCGGTGGACCAGGGTGGTCTTCACCCCCAGGCCGTTGAAGATGCCGGCGAATTCCACGGCGATATAGCCGCCGCCGGCGATGACGATCCGCTTCGGCAGTTCCGGCAGATGAAACGCCTCGTTGGAGGAAATCGCCAGTTCGATCCCCGCGATGCCCTCCGGCGCCCAGGGCCGCCCCCCGGTGGCGATGAGGATCTTGTCGGCGCTCACCGTCCCATGGTCCGCCACTTCGACGGTGTGGGCGTCGCGCAGCCGGGCCTTGCCGTGCAGCAGCGCCGCTCCGGCGTTGGCCAGGTTCATCACATAGAGGCCCGATAGCCGCGCCACCTCCTGGTCCTTCTGTTCCAGGAACTCCGCCCAGTCGAACCGCGCCTCGCCGATGGACCAGCCGAACGCCTTGGACGTTTTGCAAT
Source organism: Caulobacterales bacterium (assembly GCA_964202685.1). Lineage (GTDB taxonomy): Bacteria > Pseudomonadota > Alphaproteobacteria > Caulobacterales > Caulobacteraceae > Phenylobacterium. The sequence goes on along the minus strand of CAXNKO010000314.1, from coordinate 1,063 downwards.
GGTGTGCGAATTCAGAGGCGTAGACCATGAACTTCTTCGGCACGCAGCCGCGGATAACGCAGGTGCCGCCGACCCGGTGCTCCTCGGCCACCGCCACCCGGACGCCGGACATCGCCGCCAGCCGGGCCGCCCGCACGCCGCCGGAGCCGGCGCCAATGACGAACAGGTCGTAGTCTGGCTTGGCCATCTCAGGGCTCCAGGGTCACGACGCCGGCGTCGGCGCCGATCAGGGCCAGGTCGGCCAGGTCGAGAAACAGGCCGTGGTCGACAACGCCGGTCACCGCCTTCAGCGCCTCGGCCAGGGCCGCCGGCTCGGCGATCCGCCCGCAGGCGGCGTCATAGATATAGTTGCCATTGTCGGTGAGCACCGGCGCCCCATCCTTCATGCGCAGGCGCGGCGCCACCCCCAGGTCGCAGGTGGTCAGCGCGTCGCAGACCCGCGCCGCCGTGGTCCGATGGCCGAAGCGGATGACCTCGATGGGCAGGGGAAAGGCGCCCAGGGTCGCGACCCGCTTGGCCGCATCGGCGATCACCACGCAGCGCCTGGAGGCCTCCCAGACCAGCTTCTCCCGCAGCAGCGCCGCCCCGCCGCCCTTGATCAGCGACAGCCCCGGCCCGATCTCGTCGGCCCCGTCCACGGTGATGTCCAGCTGGCCCAGGTCGTCCAGGTCGAAGATCTTCAGCCCCAGATCCACGGCCAGGTCCGCCGTCGCCTGGGAGGTGGGCGTGCAGCGCACATCCAGCTTCCGCGCCGCCAACGCGCGCACGAACCACGCCGCCGTGGTGCCGGTGCCCAGCCCCACCGACATGCCTGCCTCCACCAATGCCGCCGCCGCCTCCCCCGCGGCCCGTTTCTGATCGTCAGCGGTCATGTCTTCGTCTTCCCCGCCCGGAACACCGCCGCCCAGCCCGCCTTCTCCACCTGCCGGCCGCGGCCCAGCGCCAGGGCGTCCGCCGAGACGTCTTCGGTGATCACCGAACCGGACCCGGTGAAGGCGCCGTCGCCGATCCTCACCGGCGCCACCAGCGAGGAGTTGGACCCCACGAAGGCCTGCGCCCCCAC
>CAXNKO010000313.1:0-3593 GCA_964202685.1 Caulobacterales bacterium | reverse complement strand
CGCGGCGAGCTGACCATGCTGGACGGCAAGGGCGAGGGCGGCGGCGACCGGGACAGCTATTCCGGCGGCGGCGCCTCCAGCGGCCCGCGCACCCAGCAGTCCGGCCCGCGGGAGGAATTCTCCGCCGACCTGGACGACGAGATCCCGTTCTAGGCGGGGCTGGATGGGCTAGGCGGGGTCCGGGGCTTCCAGGAAGCGCAGGTTTTGCTGGCGCACCCGCTCGCCGTCCTCGTCATAGAAGAAGGGCAGGAAGGCGTAGCGGCGGCCGCGGGTGACCGGGGTCGCCTCATGCAGCAGCGAGCAGGAGAACACCACCGCCCCGCCGGTGGGGGGGCGATAGGTCTGGGAGCCGTATTCGGGAAACCGCAGCTCGCCGCCGTCGTAGTCGCCGGCGTTCAGATTGATCGAGGCGGCGAAGCGGCGGTGGACGGTGGCCTTGGTGGTGTTGTCGCGGTGGGGCCGGAAATAGCCGCCGGTCTCGGCCTCGTAGCAGGCGACGATGTAGCGCTCCACCCGGGTGGCCTCGAACTGGAAGGCCTTGCGGATCTCGGGCGCCAGGCGCCGGGCCAGGCGTGCGCGCAGCTCGGCGCGAAAGCGTTCATCGGTGATGGTGGCGTCACGGCGGCGCTTGAAGTCGTCCACCACCGCGCGGGTCATGTCGCCCTGCTGGCGCATGACGCCGGACAACTCGCCGCCGGAGGCCGCGTAGGCGTCGATCAGACGCTGGCACATCCGCGGCTCGAACACCCGGGGCACGATCAGCACCGGCGCGTGCTGGGGCACGCCGGCGTGGTCGTCCGGCCAGGGCAGCCGCGACAGAAACGCGAAGAACGGGGCCGTCTCGGCCAGGGCGGCATCGGCCGCCACCCGCAGGTTGGGATCCAGCAGCAGCCACCGGCCGGGCTCGGCGCCGTCGGACCCGATCATCCCGTACAGCCGGGTGACCTCGCCCAAGCGGTCGCGGACGATGCGCAGGCCGGGCAGGTTGTTGGCGGCCTGGGCGACGGTCACGGCGTCGCGAACCACCAGAAAGGCGCACAGGTGGGTGTCGTCGAACAGGGCGCGCGCCGCCTGCAGGGCGCCCAGGGCGGCGAGGTAGCGGGGCTGATCCGGCACGAATCCGAACAGCACGAACCGTCCGGCCAGCGTGCTGATGGCGAATTCCGGGTTGTCGGGGGTGTCGGCCGTGAACCAGGGGGCCGGGTCGCCGATGGTGAGCGGCATGGCCGGTCAGGCGCTCCGGGACGCCGCGGCCCCAGGCGCGACCGAACCGGTTCGGGCGGGGTGCAACAGCAAGGGTTTTTCTCCGAACGCCGGGTCGCGGGAAAGTTGGCGCGATCCGCAGGGAATGCTAACAGGAAGTCCTAGTTTCTGTTTCCGATTCTGACGGCTAAATCATTCCATTGACCGACGAAACCACCATCCCTCCGGACGACGGCCGGCGAGGGGGCATAGCCCCTATCGCCATCGAGGACGAACTGAAGAAGTCGTACCTCGATTACGCCATGAGCGTCATCGTCAGCCGCGCGCTGCCCGACGTGCGCGACGGCCTGAAGCCGGTGCACCGGCGGATTCTGTATTCCATGAGCAATCTGGGGATGACCCCGGATCGGCCCTATTCCAAATCGGCGCGGGTGGTGGGCGACGTGCTGGCTCGCCTGCACCCGCACGGGGACCAGTCGGTCTACGACGCCCTGGTGCGAATGGCGCAGCCGTTCTCCATGGGGCTGCTGCTGGTGGACGGCCAGGGCAACTTCGGCTCGGTGGACGGCGATCCCCCGGCGCAGATGCGCTACACCGAGTGCCGGATGACCAAGGCGGCGACTTCGCTGCTGGCCGATCTCGACCTGGACACCGTTGATTTCAAGGACAATTACGACGGCAAGGAAAAGGAGCCGGTGGTCCTGCCGGCGCGGATCCCCAACCTGCTGGTCAATGGAGCCGGCGGCATCGCGGTGGGCATGGCCACCAACATTCCGCCGCACAATCTGGGCGAGATCGTCGACGCCTGCCTGGCGCTGATCGACACCCCGGACATCGGCCTCGACGCGCTGCTGGACCTGGTGCCGGGCCCCGACTTCCCCACCGGCGGCGAGATCATCGGCCGCACCGGCGCGCGGACGGCGCTGATGGGCGGTCGCGGCTCGGTGATCATGCGCGGCAAGGCGGCTGTCGAGGAGATCCGCAAGGACCGCGAAGGCATCGTCATCACCGCCATTCCCTACCAGGTGAACAAGGCCACCCTGGTGGAGCGGATCGCCGAACTGGTGCGCGACAAGCGCATCGAGGGCGTCTCCGACCTGCGCGACGAGAGCGACCGCCAGGGCATGCGGGTGGTGGTGGAGCTGAAACGCGACGCCTCGGCCGACGTGGTGCTGAACCAGCTCTACCGGTTCACCCCGCTGCAGACCTCGTTTGGCGTCAACATGCTGGCGCTCAACCGCGGCCGGCCGGAACTGATGGGCCTGCGCGAGATGCTGGGCGCCTTCGTGGCCTTCCGCGAGGAGGTGGTGGTCCGCCGCACCCGCTTCGAGCTGGGCAAGGCCCGCGACCGCGGCCACGTGCTGGTGGGCCTGGCCATCGCGGTGGTCAATATCGACGAGGTGATCGACATCATCCGTTCGTCGAAGGACCCGGCCGAAGCCCGCGAACGGCTGATCGCCCGGGACTGGCCCTGCGGCGACATGATGCCGCTGATCGAGCTGATCGCCGATCCGCGCACCGTGCTGGTGGGCGGCGACCGGGTGCGGCTGACCGAGGACCAGGCCCGCGCTATCCTGGCCCTGACCCTGTCGCGGCTCACCGGCCTGGGCCGCGAGGAAATCTTCGACGAGGCCCGGGCGCTGGCGGACTCCATCAAGGGTTTCCTGGAGATCCTGTCGTCCCGCGACAACATCATGGCCATCGTCCGTCGCGAGCTGGTGGAGGTGCGCGAGGCCTACGCCGTGCCGCGCCGCACCGAGATCGTCGACGGGGACGCCGACGTGGAGGACGAGGACCTCATCGCCCGCGAGGAGATGGTGATCACCGTCACCCACTCGGGCTACGTCAAGCGCACCGCGCTGACCACCTACCGGACCCAGCACCGGGGCGGCAAGGGCCGCTCAGGCATGTCGACCAAGGACGAGGACGCCGTCACCCGGGTGTTCTCGGCCAGCACCCATTCGCCGATGCTGTACTTTTCCTCCGGCGGCAAGGTCTACAAGCTGAAGGTCTGGCGGCTGCCGGTGGGCACGCCCACTTCGCGGGGCAAGGCGTTCATCAACCTGATGCCCATCGAGCCCGGGGAGAGCATCACCACCATCCTGCCGCTGCCCGAGGACGAGGCCACCTGGGACCAGTTCGATGTGATGTTCGCCACCCGCTCCGGCGGGGTGCGGCGCAACAAGCTCAGCGACTTCGCCCAGATCAACCGGGCCGGCAAGATCGCCATGAAACTGGACGAGGGCGACTCCATCATCGGGGTCGGCCTGTGCAACGCCGAACAGAACGACATCCTGCTGACCACCGCGCTCGGCCGGTCGATCCGCTTCGCCACCGAGGAGGTGCGGGTGTTCGCCGGGCGTGAATCCACCGGGGTGCGCGGTGTGCGC
>CAXNKO010000312.1:0-3598 GCA_964202685.1 Caulobacterales bacterium | reverse complement strand
TGCACGACGCCGGTCCCGGTCAGATCCAGCAGCAGCAATCCGTTGCCCGCCAGCCTGGCCTCCAGGTCCCCGGCCCGGGGTTCGCGCGGGCGCGACCGGATCAGCAGCGCCAGCCCCGCCGCGAGGCCGCCGCCCACCGTGGTCAAGGCCAGCAGCCCCAGCCCCGCCGCCAGCTCCGGGGAAGGCGGGCGCATGTGCAGCGTCGCCGCGCCAAGCCCGGAGAGCGCCGCGGCGACGATGGCCGCCGCGCCGCCGAGCGCGAACAGCCGCGCCTCTTTCATGAAGATGGCCGCCGCCAGGGGTCCAAGGCACCAGGCCGCCAGCGGCCCGCCCACGCCCCCGGTCAGCAGGCTGGCCAGGGTTCCCCCCAGCGCCCCGACCAGGATCACCGAGGTCTGAAGCCAGAGGTGGCGCGGCGCCGACGCCAGCATCAGCGACCACAACGCCGGCGCGGCGCCGATGGTCAGCGCCGCCGTGCCCCGGCCCATGGGCAGAATTCCGAGCGCGGCCAGCAGCAGCCCCGCCAGCACCGTCGCACCAAGCCACAGCGCGCACCACACCGCGGCGACCGCTTCGTCGCGCTCCAGCTCTGCGTGCGCGTCAGGCCGCCCTAAGGGGATCATCAAGTCCGCTGTGTCCGCCGTCATACAAGCGGCGAGATTAGCCGCCGAGCGACCTCAGCGTAAGCGTACTCGCGTCTTGCGCGACGCCGGCGGCCGATATCTGCGCCACGGGAACCAAATCGTAAGCGCATTCAACGATGATCCCCCATCAAACCGAGAAAGCCGCGCACCCATGAACCAGTCGGTTCGGATCGCCCCGCCCCAGGACTTCATCCAGGAGGCCGTGCGTCAGGCCCCGGAGCCCAGCCGTCACGAGGCCGAGCTCGATGCGCGCAAACGCTCGTTCCTGAGAATGGCCAGCCACGAGCTGCGCACACCGCTGAATTCGATCCTGGGCTTCTCGGAGATCCTGGCGACCGAGCTGTTCGGGCCCCTGGGGTCGCCCCAGTACAAGGAATACGCCACCATCATCCGGGAATCGGGCGAGCGGTTGCTGCGGCTGGTGAACCAGATCCTCGAGATCGCACGGCTTGAGGGCCAGGCCGCGGACCTCGACCTGCGGCCCGAACCCCTGGACGCGGCGGTGGATGACGCCATCGACGGCCTGGCCCGGGAGATCAAGGCGCGCGGCGTGAGGCCGGCGCTCAAGTCCGACGGCTGGCTGCCCCATGTGGTCGCCGACCCGCGCGGCCTGCGCACCGTGCTGAGCGCTCTGATCCAGAACGCGGTCAACGCCTCTCCCGAGGGCGGCGAGGTCCGCATCCGCGCCGACCCGGCCGGCGACTGGGTGGACATCGTCATCGAGGACGACGGCCCCGGCGTCGATCCGGAGGAGCTGCCCCGGTTGGTGCGCGCCTTCGAGCAGGGCGAGAACGCCCTGACCCGCCATAGCGAGGGCGCGGGGCTCGGCCTGCCGATCTGCGAGCTGCTTTGCCGCGCCATGGGCGGCCGGCTGATCCTGCATTCGGAGTTGGGTCGGGGATTTTCCGCGAAGGTCCGCTTGGCCCGGGCCTGACACAACCGCTTGCGCGGGCAACCATCGGTCCTTAAGTCCCAGTCGCCCATGCGCACGATCGAAGACGACCTCGAAGAGCTAGCCGCCGAATTCGAACTCCTGGGCGACTGGGAGGAGCGCTACCGCTATGTGATCGAGCTCGGGCGAGACTTGGCGCCGCTCGCCGACGCCGAGCACACCGAGGCCAACAAGGTGCGCGGCTGTGCGAGCCAAGTCTGGCTGGTCACCGAACCACAGGCCGATGGCCTGCTGCGGTTTCGCGGCGACTCCGACGCCCACATCGTGCGCGGCCTGATCGCCATCCTGCTGCGGCTGTATTCCGGCCGCTCGCCCCGGGCGATCCTGGCGTTCGACGCCAAGGCGGCCTTTGACAAGCTCGGCCTGTCGGGCGCGCTGTCCTCGCAGCGGTCGAATGGACTGGCCGCCATGGCCACCCGGATCCGCCGTGACGCCGAGGCCATGGCCGCCCAGGGGGCTTAACTGGGCCTAAGCCGCGCGGATGCCGGTGGTGGACGAGCCGTGCATGCCGAGCACGGTGTCGAAGCCGAGGATCATGTCGACGTCCTTGCCGTTGCTGGCCAGCGGCAGGCGCTGCCAAAGGATCGAGAGGTGGCCGGCGCCGCGCCACGCCAGACTGTGCGCGCCTGCGATCGGCCGACGCTCCTCCACCACCCGGGTCAGCTCGTTGCGCCAGTAGTCCGCGGCGGCGGAATTATAGACCTCGTTCAGGGTGCGCCCGGTGATCTCGCGGCCGTAGACGCTGTAGAGGCCGGTGCCGGCCAGCCGCAGGCGGAAATCGAGCGGCTCGCGCCGGACATCGACGAGGCTGACCGTCGGCAGCAGGCGCTTGAACTCGCGCGGATGCAGATCCGTGCGGCTCGGCAACTGGGCGCCCCGGCGCAGGGAGGCCCAGTAGCTGTATAGCTCTTCATGCGCTCGCGCCGCCGCCGCAGAGGCCCCGATATGCGCCGCCATGTTCAATTATCCCGACAAAGCTCTGGAATTGCGACGAATCACTTATCGCCTACCAGGCGAATCAGCGGCAAGCGAAAAACGCGTGGATGGCGAAATTCATCGCCTTTGAACGCAAAACGCCCACCGTTTCCGGTGGGCGCTGCGATAGAGTTGGCGTCGTCGGGCCGCCTAGAGCGTGACAGCTTCAAGTGGATACCGACTGAAGCGCCCGTCACGCTCTAAACTTTGGAAGATCGACCCTTTTTGTCCGGATCAGGTGGAGACACCTGATTCGGAATGGGTCTAGCGCTTCTTGCGGGCCGCTTGGCGGCCGCCCTGGCCGAGACCCATTTGCTTGGCGAGGTCCGAACGCGCCTTGGCGTAGTTGGGCGCGACCATGGGATAATCCTTCGGCAGGCCCCACTTGGCGCGGTAGTCCTCAGGGCTCATGTTGTACTTGGTGCGCAGGTGCCGCTTGAGGGACTTGAACTTGCGGCCGTCCTCCAGGCAGATCAGGAAATCGGGCGTGATCGACCGACGCACGGACACCGCCGGTTCCTTCGGCGCCGCCTCGACAACCTCAGCGCCCGTAGAAACGCCGCTCAACGCCCGGTGCACGCTTTGAATCAGCGCCGGCAAGTCGGCCGCCGAAACCGAATTGTTGCCCACATAGGCGGAAACAATATCCGCCGTCATTTCGATGACTTCCGACTTCTCGTCCATTTTTCTGCTTCCGCAATGTCATGGGAATGCAACGATTCCCGTTTTCAATAGCGGTCTATTATAACCAACCCGACCGACAGACAAGCGGAGAAGCGAATTCACGAATAGACGAATTTCAACTGCGGCCATGCAGTCGAGGCCTGAACACCCTCGGATGAACTGCCAGGGCGGCGGCGGGCGCGCGACCAGCAGGGTCTAGCCCGTCTTATTCACGCTGACGACGGGATGTTGGCGTGTGCGTGTGGTTGAGCGTCAGGCGCACGGTCTCGCTGCGCCTTTTTCATCGCTGTTGGGCCTGAGGTTTTGATCTCCGAGTGGGTTGAGACGAGGGGTTCGGCGGTTT
>CAXNKO010000311.1:0-3603 GCA_964202685.1 Caulobacterales bacterium | reverse complement strand
ATCTCCAGTGGCTGCACTTCGCCGAAGGCTCCGCGGCGCCCCGGTTCACCACCGAATTCCTGCTGAAGCGGGCGCTCACCGGTGAGCCATCGCCGATCATCAAGGCTCAGCTAGGACGTTCCGACCAGGTTCTCCGCTACCTGGAGGATCATTTGTCGCGGCACCCCTACTTCGGCGGCCGCGAATTCTCGATCGCCGACATCATGATGCACTTCGACGTGAACTTCATGAGCATGGTCGCCAAGCACGACATGGCGCCCTACCCGAAGCTGATGGACTGGTTCCAACGGGTCGAAGCGCGACCGGCGTTCAAGAAGATGCGCCAGGTGGCGCTTCCCAATGGATTCATCGGCATACCGCAGTAGCGCCGGGGCGAGGCGTAGCGGGCGGACGGCGCAAGTCTGTTGTTCAATGGTTCCCTTCTCCCTTTGCGGGACTATCGGATTCACACATCTTGATGCCGGCCGCGGCGCGACCCCTTCTCCCTCCAGGGAGAAGGGCCGAATCGGATCAGGGAGCCGCCGATCGCCAGTAGAGCCGCGTGGCCTGGCCGGGGTCATGGGCCAGCTCGGCTGTGGCGTCGAACACCATGGTGGCGCGCTGGGCCTCGTCATAGGCCGGCCAGGCCGGTAGGGCTTCGGCGGCCGGGGTCCCGGTGCGGGCGAAGCCGGCCCAGGCGGCGCGCATCCGGGCTGACACCGCATGCCGCTCGGGCGCGGACCCGGTCAGCGCCAGATCGGTGCGGCCGAACACCAGCGGGATGTCCAGGGTGTGCGGCGCGCCCAGCTTGCCGCCCAGCACGTCGGTCTCGAAGCTCAGATAGTACATGAAGGTGGCCGCGCCGCCGTGGCGGACCCGGCGCTGGGCCAGCTCGATGGAGCGGGCGCGCTCCATGTAGTCGCTCATATAGGCCATGAACACGTCGGTCGGGCTACCGCCGCCGGTGACCTCCGCATAGAGCGCCCAGGCCTCATCCAGGCGCGGGCCGGCCGAACGGCCGATGATCTGCCGCGCGCGCTCGGCGGTCATGTCGAAGGCGTCGGCGGGGCGGGCGGCGAGGATGCGGGCCTCGTCCTTGTTGGTCCCGATCAGCAGAGGCACGTTTTCCGACAGCACCATCAGCTCGGGCGAAAACGGCTGGGCCGGCAGGAAGGCCCCGTCCGCCACCGGGCTGACGCCGGTGAGCTTGCCGGCGGTCTCCCAGGGGGAGCGCATCATCGGCAGCAGGGCGGCCTGCACCTTCAGCAAGGCCTCGGCGGGAACCTCGAACAGCCGCTCCACCTCGTCCGCGCCCAGGCCCAGGGCCTGCATCACATGCCAGGCCGAGGCGGTGGCCTCCTCGCGGGTGGCGGCCTGCAGCGACGGGCCGGACTGGACGATGGCGCGGTGGAACAGGCCCAGGGCCGCAGGCGCGTTCATCAGCATGCAGACCTTGGCCCCGCCGCCGGACTCGCCGAAGATGGTCACATTGCCCGGATCGCCGCCGAAGGCTGCGATATTGGCCCGCACCCAGCACAGCGCCTGCACCAGATCGTCGAGGGAAACGTTGCCGGAAAGCGCCAGGTCGCCGCGCGGGCTGAGATCCGCCAGGTGCAGGTGGCCCAGGAGGCCGATGCGATGGCGCACGGTGACCACCACCACGCCCTGTTCGGCGGCCAGCACGCCCCCCTCCGACCACCAGATCGGCGGCGACTCGCCGAAATAGCCGCCGCCATGCAGCCAGATCATCACCGGCCGGCGTGGGCCATCCGTGGCCGGGGCGGTGATGTTGAGGGTCAGGCAGTCCTCGGCCTGGACGGCGGTCCAGCTGGCCGGCGGCGGCACGGCGGCGTTGAGCGCGTCGATCTCCGGCCGCGCGCTGGTCACCAGCTGCGGCGCCCGGGGCCCGAAGCCGGCGGCGTCGCGCACGCCGCTCCAGGCCGGCGCCGGCGGGGCCGGCCGCCAGCGGGCCTGGCCCGAGACGTCGCCGGCATAGGGAATCCCCAGCCAGCGGACCACGCCGTCCGCGGCCTGGCCCCGCAGCCGGCCCTGGGCGATCTCGACGTGGGGGTTGGGCATGGGCGGGCTCCGTGATCAGGCGGCGTTGGTCAGCACGAAATCGACGTGGACGGCGTCATAGGGGAAGACGACGCCATTGGCGGTCCGGTCAATCACGCCCGCATTGATCAGCGCCTGAACATCGGCGTGCACGGCCTTGATGTCGCGGCCGACACGCCGCGCCGCCTCGCGGATCGACAAAGGCGTTCGCGGTGAACTGATGGCGCTCACTCAACAGCAGCTCAGCCTTCATGTTGGACCAAATACCATCAGCCACAGGTGATTCCAATTACTCCAACAGGCTTGGCGCCACCGGGGATCCTGGCGCGGGTCGTCGGCGACCGGGGCGGTGGTTGGAATTCCTTTGCATCCGCGCTATATAGACCAGTCTACAGACCAGGTTGGATGAACATGCCACGTGAAGTCGGCGCCTATGAGGCCAAGACCCGGTTGCCCGGGCTATTGCGGGAGGTGGCGCAGGGCGGTCACATCACCATCACCATCCGCGGCCGTGCGGTGGCCGAACTGACGCCGGCGCGCGGCGGGCCGGGCGGGGCGGCGGATGCAGTGGAGGCCATGCGGCGGTTCAGGCTGGTGAAGGGCGTCGCCGCCGGGACCGTGCGCGACTGGATCGACGAAGGCCGGCGGTGAGCCTGGTGCTTGACGCCTCGGCGGCGCTGGCCTGGGCGTTCGAGCGCGCGGACGCCGAGGAGGCGCGCGAGGCCCGCGTGCTGCTGGACCGGCTGGCCGCCGATGAGACGCTGGTCCCGGAACTCTGGCATCTGGAGGTGCTCAATGCGCTGGTGGTCGCCCAACGCCGCCAGGCCATCAGCGCCGCCCAGGCGAGCGACTACCTGGTCAGGCTGGACGGATTGCCGATCCGCACCCACCCGGCCTCGGTGGCGGATCGCAAGGACGTGCTGTTCGGGCTGGCGCGGGAATACCAGCTATCCGCCTATGACGCCGCCTACCTGGACCTGGCGCTGCGGACGGGATCGGCCCTGGCCACCTTCGACCGCCGGCTCGCCGCGGCGCGGGACAAGGCGGGGGTGGCCGGGCCGTAGCCGCCCTTTACGGCACGTTCGCGGCCAGTTCTTCCAGCCATAGCTTCGCCGTGCCGTCGGAGGGCGCGCGCCAGTCGCCGCGGGGGGAGAGATTGCCGCCGGAGACCACCTTGGGGCCGTTGGGCATGGCGGTGCGCTTGAACTGGCTGATCTCGAAGAAGCGAAACAGGAACACCTCCAGCCACTTCTTGATCGCCGCCAGATCGTAGGCGTTGCGCGCTTCGGCCGGGAAGTTGGGCGGCCACTGGCCCTGGGCGGCGTCGTTCCAGGCGTGCCAGGCCAGGAAGGCCACCTTGGAGGGGCGCAGACCGTAGCGGGTGATGTGGTAGAGGCTGAAGTCCTGCAGCTCATAGGGGCCGACCTTGGCCTGGGTGGACTGGATGGCGCCGGTGGCGTCGGCGGGCACCAGTTCCGGCGAGATCTCGGTGTCGAGGATGGACATCAGGGTGGCGTCGGCGGCGTGGTCGCCCAGCTGGCCGGTCTTCACCACCCAGCGGATCAG
>CAXNKO010000310.1:0-3608 GCA_964202685.1 Caulobacterales bacterium | reverse complement strand
GAAACAGTCGCCGAAGTTCAGTCCCGCGGTCGCGCCAAAGCCCTTGCCGAAGCGGATACGCGCCTGCAGGGCGCCGCGCGCCAACGCCTCATCGACCGGCGCAATGGATATGCCAAAACTTGTCAGGAAGGCGTCGAGATCATCGACACCCCGGCCGGGATCGCGGTGACGTCCGGCAAGCACTGTCCCCGCTTCGACATAGTTGGGCGCCGAGACCAAGCGTCCGCCGGAAGGCTGATCGGCGAGACGCCGCGCAAGCATAGTGGCGCCGGGCTCGTTGAGCATCATGGCCACGATCGCCGATGAATCGATGACCAGCATGGCGATCAGCCTTCGTCGCCGCTGGCCCAGTCCCATTCCGCCTTGGTGACGGGTCGGGTGTCATAATGGGGCCGGATGCGCTCGGCGAAGGCCTTGATCCGCTCCGGCAGATCCTTGTCGGCCTCGCGGGCGGCGCGCTCGCGGTCCAGCCGTTCGGCCAGGGCCTTGGTGACGGCGGTGGTCATGGATTCGCCGGTCAGCGCCGACAGCTCACGGGCGAGACGGTCGGCGGTTTCGGTCTTGATGCTGAGCGCCATCGGCTGACCTTTCTAGATAATGGTTCTAGATAGCACATCCCGGCGGCGAATTCACTTCCCCGTTTCCAATCCGACGGGATTGTTCGAACATGGCCGCAAGGAACACGTCGGGGGAGCATCCAATGGGTGACGGGATCGTGCGGCTGCCGGCGCGGGAAATTCCGCCGCCGGTGGGAATCAGCGAGGCGGCCGCCAAGGTGCTGGCCGCGCCGATGCCGCCGGCGGGCCAGTATCCGGCCCAGGACGATCACCACGGCTGGCGGCGGCTGATCGCCAAGCGCGACAGGTTCCGCGCCGATGAGTCCGCGCCGGTGCTGGAAAAACTGCAGGTGGATGTGGAGGCCCGCAGCGTGGCCGGCGTGCCGGTCTATGTGGCGACTCCGCGCGGCGGGCGGCTGAAGAACCCCGGCCATGTGCTGCTGGACATCCATGGGGGCGCGCTTGTGTTCGGCGGCGGCGAGACCAATGTGCGCTTCTCGGCCGCCTCCATGGCGCTGCGCACCGGCTGCGTGGCCTGGTCCCTCGACTACCGCGTGCCGCCGGATCATCCCTATCCCGCCGCATTGGACGATTGCCTGGGGGTCTATCGGGCGCTGCTTAAGGAACGCAAGGCCGCGGAGATCGTGTTCTCCGGCGCCTCGGCCGGGGGCAACCTGGCCGCGGCGGCGCTGCTGCGGGGCCGCGACGAGGGCTTGGCCATGCCGGGCGGGGCGATCCTGCGCACGCCGGAGCTGGACCTCACCGAGAGTGGCGATTCCTTTCATACCCTGATGGGGCTGGACGTGGTGCTGCCGGCCTCGCTGATGGACGTCAACCGCCTTTACGCCGGCGGGGCGGACCTGGCGCATCCCTATCTGTCGCCGCTGTTCGGCGACGTCAGCGGTTTTCCGCCCACCTGGCTGCAGGCCGGGACCCGGGACATCTTCCTCTCCAACACCGTGCGCATGCACCGCAAGCTGCGGGCGGCCGGGGTGCGGGCCGAGCTGCATGTCTGGGAGGCCATGCCCCACGGCGGCTTCGGCGGCGCGACCCCGGAGGACCGCGAGGTCAGCGCCGAGATGACCGCCTTCGTGGCTTCCCTCGGCTGAGCCCAGCGCCTATCACGCCGCCAACACAGGAGACCCGCCATGGCCAAGCAACGCGACGCCGTCCGCATGAGCGACGCCGAGATCGCCGCCTTCCTCGACGGTTGCCGCAGCATGAATGTGGCCACCCTGCTCAAGGATGGCGCGCCCCACCTGACCACCCTGTGGTTCGCGGTGAAGGACGGGGTCTATCTGTTCGAGACCTACGGCAGTTCGCAAAAAGTGGTGAACCTGCGCCGCGACCCGCGCATCGCGCTGCTGTGGGAGCAGGGCACGGAATATGATCAGCTGGTGGGGGTGTCGGTGAACGGCCGCGCCGAGGTGATCGACGCCGAGCCCCGGCTGACCGAATTGATGAGCCATATCATCCGCCGCAACTCTCCCAAGCTGGGCGACCATCATGACGCCCATGTGGCGCAGATGGTGCGCAAGCGGGTGGTGATCGCCGTCCACCCGGAAAAGACCCTCAGCTGGGACCACCGCAAGATCGCCGCCAAGGTCTAGGGTCCGGTTGCGCGGCCGGTCCATAGCGCGTTCTATGGCCGGGTCCGCGGGGCGGAGGAACATCATGGGCCTGAAGCCATTCGACGCCCGGTTCGCGGACATCTTCGCCCCCGACGCCGTGCTGGAGGGCATGCCGGGCGGTTTCGACATCGGCGGCGGCGACACCGCCGGCTGGGGCCGGGGCTGCGACGGACCGGTCTGGGCGCCGGAAGCCGGCGGGATCGCCTTTTCCGACGTGGCCCACCACCGCCGTCTGGTCTGGCGGGGCGGCGCCGACATCAGCGTCTGGCGCGAGGCCACCGGCGGGGCGATCGGCGCGGCCCGGGACGGCCAGGGCCGTATCGTCGCGGCCGAATGGGAAGCCCGCCGCGTCACCCGTCGCGAAGCCGATGGGTCGGTCACCACCCTGGCGGACCGTTTCGAGGGCCGGCCGCTGAACCGCCCGGACGACGTGGCCGTGGGCCCGGACGGCGCGATCTACTTCACCGATCTGCGGCCGGTGATGCCGCCCATCGACCCGGACGCGGTGGCGAGCGCCGGGCTCTACCGGATCGCGGCGGCGGGCAAGCCGGTTGAGAAGGTCGCTATCAGCTTCGCCCACCCTGGCGGCCTGGGCGTCTCGCCGGACGGCGGCGTGCTCTATGTGTCCGACACTCTGGGCCAGCGGGTGATGGCCTATCGGCTGGGGGCCGCCGCCGCCGGTGGCGAGCGGGTGCATGTGACGCTGGAAGGCGACGGGGCGGGCGCCCCCCACGGCCTGACCGTGGATGCGGCGGGCAACCTCTATGTGGGCGGACCCGGCGGGGTGTGGGTGATCGCCCCCGACGGCCAACCGCTGGGGGTGGTGGAACTCAGCGCCTCGCGGGTGACCAACCTGGCGTTCGGCGGCGATGACGGGCGCACCCTCTATATCACCACCCCGGTGGGGATCGGCCGTATCGCGGCGCTGGCCAAGGGCGTTACCGAGGCAAGGCCCTCGCCGGCCGCGCCGGCGGTGCTGCGGCGGCCGGTGCTGGAACAGCGCATCGAGCGGCTGGATCCGGCGCTGGACGCCATCATCGCCGCTGACGCGGTGATCGCCAATCACGGCAGCGGCGGCTTCTTCGACGACCTGGGCGGCGGGCCGAACGAGCATTACGCCCGCTCCCTGGAGGGAACCTTCTATTCGCCCGGGGACCGCTGCTTCTATTTCAGCGACATCGGCAACAGCCGGCGGATGAAGTGGACGCCGGAGCGGGGGATCGAATTCGGCCACGGGCCCACCAGCCACACCAATGGCGCCACCCTGGGGCTGGATGGCCGCATCGTCTCGGCCGAGCATTCCGGCCGCCGCATCAGCGTGCGCGACCGCGACGGAACCCGCCACACCCTGGTGGACCGCGACGGAGAGGGCCGCAGGCTCAACCGCTGCAACGACGTGGTGGTGCGCTCGGACGGCGAC
>CAXNKO010000309.1:0-3622 GCA_964202685.1 Caulobacterales bacterium | reverse complement strand
GGCCGCCCCCCAGCGCACCCCCGGCACCGTCGACGAGACCGTGGCCCGCATCACCGCCGCCGGCGGCCGCGCCCTGGCCGTGCCGACCAACCTGGCCGACCGCGACGCCGTGGCGGCCATGGTCGAGACCACCGTCGCCCACTTCGGCGGCCTCGACGTGCTGGTCAACAACGCCGCCGTCACCTTCGTCGGCGACCTCGAACAGCCGATCCACCGGCACGAACTGACCTTCGCGGTGAACTACTGGGCGCCGTTCATCGCCTTCCGCCAGGCCTGGCCGCACATGGCGCGGCGCGGCGGCGGGGCGATCGTCAACGTCTCCTCCCTGGCCGCGCTGATGCCCCTGCCCGACAACCTGGCCTACGGGACCTCGAAGATCGCCCTTGAGCACCTGACGCTGGACGCCGCGCGGCTGCTCCACCCCAAGGCGATCGCGGTCAACTGCTTCCGCATCGACGTCTCGGTGGCCTCGGAGGGGTTCGTCGCCAACACCCCGGGCGCCGACCGCTCGGACTGGGAGCCCTGCGAGGTCGCCGCCGAGGGGATCCTCTGGATGCTGCGTCAGCCGCCCGGCTACACCGGAAGGCGCGAGAGCATGCACCACCTGCGCGTCCGCGAAGGCATCATGGCCACCCGCGCCGCCCAGTCCTCCCGCCGCGCGGCCCCGCCGACCCAGCTGTTCGAGGGCCTGTATGAAGCCGGGCCGTCGCTCTATCGCGAGCCGTATTAGGGCATGCGGGGCCACGGCGCCCCCAGCCGATAGTCGCCGTGGGCCAGGTCGAAGTTGGGGTTGAACCAGGGGTCGGCGTTGATCTCCGCCCCCCAGCGTTCCCGCATCACCGCGGTCTCGCGGGCGAAGCGTTCCGCCGCCGCGCCAGTGAGGTCGCCGCCGCGGGAGGCGGACTCCCGGTGGCGCAGCTCGGCCCGGGGCGTCCAGACCACCTGGTAGCCCGCCGCGCGTAGGCGCAGGCACAGGTCCACGTCGTTGAAGGCCACCGCCAGCTGCGCGGCGTCGAGCCCGCCCATCTGCAGATAAAGCGCGCGGCGGATGGCCAGGCAGGCGCCGGTCACCGCCGAGACGTTGCGGGCCAGGCGCAGGGATCCGAAATAGCCGGGGTCGTGGCGCGGCGCGCCCAGGTGCAGGTGGCCGGCCGCCTGGCCTCCCAGGCCCAGCACCACGCCGGCGTGCTGCACCCGTCCGTCGGGATAGAGCAGGCGCGCGCCCACGGCGCCCACCTGTGGCCTCACCGCCTGGACCACCAGCTCGCCCAGCCAGGCCGGATCGGTGACCTCGATGTCGTTGTTGAGCAGCACCAGCACCTCGCCCTGGGCCTCGGCGGCGGCGAGGTTGTTGAGGGCGGAATAGTTGAACGGGCCGGGGGCGGCGAGGATGCGCACCCGGGGGTCGCGGGCGAGGTCATTGAACAGCCGCTGGGTCGCCGCCTCGACGCTGCCGTTGTCGACGATGATCAGCTCCAGGTCGGGATAGTCCGTATGCTGAAGGACGCCCTTGGCGCAGGCGGACAGCAGCCGGGGGCGGTCGCGGGTGGGGACCAGGATCGAGACCCGCGGCGCGGGCTGGGGCGGCGGGCGGCGCACCTGCAGCCAGCCCGGCGAACCGGCCAGCCGTTCGGCGATGGCGCCGGCCTGGCTGGTCCGCTGGAGATGTTCCTGCACCGCCCGCCGCGACGCCTCGGCGCAGCGGTCCAGGTCGGCCTCGGAGAACGACGCCGTCCGGCCCGCCTGGCGCCAGTGATAGAGGATGCGCGGCACATGGCGGATGCGCTCGGGACGGGTGCGTTCCGACACCCTGAGCGCCAGGTCATGGTCCTGGCCGCCCTCGAAGCCGGGGCGCAGGCCGCCCACGGCCTCGACCAGGGCGCGGCGGTAGACCGCCAGGTGGTTGACCTGGTTCATCCCCAGCATCAGCTCCGGGTCCCAGGCGGTCTTGAAGTGCGGCTCGAAGCGGCGGCCCCGGGCGTCGATCTTGTCCTCGTCGGTGAAGATCAGGTCGGCGTCGGGATGGCGTTGGATCTCGCCGGCGATCTCATGCAGGGCGTCGGGGGCCAGCCGGTCGTCGTGGTCCAGGAAGGCGACGAATTCGCCGGTCGCCAGGGCCAGCGCGCTGTTGGTGGCGGCGCTGACGTGGCCGTTCACGTCGCGGCGCACCACCTTGATCCGCGGGTCGGCTGCGGCGGCGTCCCGCAGGCTGCGCCACACCCCCGGCGAGGGCGAGGCGTCGTCGGCGACGCAAAGCTGCCAATGGGGGTAGAGCTGCTCGCGGACCGAGGCCAGCGCCGCCGCCAGCACCTCGGGGTGGGTGTCATAGGCCGCCATCACCACCGAGATCAGCGGCGGCACCCGCAGGCCCGCGGCCTCGGCGGCGACCGCCTGCCGGTCGGCGGCGCTCAGGGTGTCATGGCGCGCGATCCACCGCTGATAGTCGGCCGCCGTCACCGACGCCGGCCGCATCAGCCCCCGGATCAGCGCCGCCCCCGGCCCGGTGCGCGAGACCGCCACGGCCAGGCGGTGCAGGGGCCCGTGCAGCCGCGGGCGGCGGCGGATGGCGCTCAGCAGGGCGTAGGCCAGGCCGCGCACCCCCGTCAGCGGCCCTGGGCCAGCACCGGCCGATGGCGGCTGAGGCCCGGCATTCCGATGCAGACCTTCATCGCTTCGACCCTCCCGCCCCGCGCGCCGTCCAGGCTTTCCGCTGGACCTGGTTCTGGCATTCTGTACTGCCATTGGAAAGCCGCGCCCGGCCCACGACGGTCGCCGCACAGGGATGGGGACGCAGATGGCGACGGCGGGGGCGCCGACCTCGGTCGGGCAGGCGGATGCGGCCATGACGCGGCGGTGGCTGGTCCTGGCCCTGCTGGTGGGCGCCAACACCCTGTCGCTGCTGGACCGGCAGCTGCCGTTCATCCTCATCGAACACATCCGCGCCGACCTGAAGCTCTCCGACACCCAGATCGGGCTGCTGGGCGGCATCGCCTTTTCGCTGACCTACGCGCTGCTGGGGATTCCCCTGGCGCGGCTGTCGGACACCTATGCGCGCAAGTGGGTGATGGCGGCCTGCGTCTCCTTCTGGAGCCTGGCGACGGCGATGGGCGGGTTCGCGCAGAACTTCGGACAGCTGGCGGCCTCCCGCGTCGGGGTGGCGGTGGCCGAGGCCGGTTGCAGCCCCACCGCCCACTCGCTGATCGCCGACCTGTTCCCCGACCGCCGGGGCTTCGCGCTGGGCCTGTTCACCGCCGGGGTGCCCGCCGGCATCATGATCGGCATGGCGGTGGGCGGCGTGCTGGTGGAACAGATGGAATGGCGCCACGTGCTGTTCCTGGCCGGAATCCCGGGCCTGGTGCTGGGGTTGCTGATCGTCGCCCTGGTCCGCGAGCCCGCCCGGCGTGGGGGCTCGGGAACAACACGGCCGTTCGGCGCGGCGCTCAAGGTGCTGGCGCAACGAACCTCCTACGGCTGGGCGACCGCCGGAGCGACGCTGAACGCCCTGGCCACCATCGGCGGATCCACCTTCAGCGCGGCGCTGCTGATCCGCGTGTACGGGTTCTCCGCCGCCCAGGCCGGGCTGGCCCTGGGCGCCATGGGGGCGATCATCAGCATCACCGGT
>CAXNKO010000308.1:0-3636 GCA_964202685.1 Caulobacterales bacterium | reverse complement strand
GTTCATCAGCTCGATAAGGTCGCGCCCCAGCGGCCCACGCCCACGTGGCCCAGCAGCTCCTCGAACTTGCGATTGACCGCCACCACCCGCAGGTCCCCGTCCAGCGCCGCCATCGGAATCGGCAGCGCCTCGGGTCGAAACGGCGGCGGCGGCGTGACGATGGCCATTCAGTCCCCTCTCCGGCGCCCTGGTTTACCCTAAGCGTCTTAAGGGAGGCTTCACGGCGGGGTTGCGCTTACGCTGTCAGATCAGCTCGGCCGGGGTCAGTCCGAATTCCTCCAGGAAGGCCGCGGCGTGGTCGATGCGGCCGCTCATCTGCGTCACATCGCAGCTCGCCAGCTTCAGCACCGCCTCGGCGATATAGGTGATCGGCTGCAGCCGCGCCCGGGCCGCCTCGCTGAGGAAGCCGTTGGCCGTCAGCCCCGGGGTCTCCACCAGCCCCGGCGAGATCACGTTCACCGCCACCCCGTCGTCATAGACCTCGCAGGCTAGGCCGGTGGTGAACCGCTCCAGGGCCGCCTTGACCATGCCATAGACCGTATTGCCGGCCGAGGGTTTGTAGGTGGGTTTCGGGTGGCGGGTGGCGCCCGACGAGATGTTGATGATCCAGCCCTGCTTCCTCGCCCGCATGGCCGGCAGCACCAGCTGCGACAGGTGGAACGGCGCGTCGATCCCCACCCCCATCATCAGCCGGTAGCGTTTGTCGGTGTAGTCGGCCACCCGCATGACGATGTTCAGCGCGGCGTTGTTGACCAATATATCCACCGGCCCATGCAGCGCCACGGCCTCGGCGATCAGTCGTTCCCGATCGGCGGCTTCCGCCAGGTCCGCCCGGATAAAGTCGGCCACCCCGCCGGCCCGGCGGATGCGGTCCACCGTTTCATGCAGGCTGCCGGCCAGCTTGGAGTCCCCGGCCTCCGCGGTGCGCGCGGTGATCACGACGCGGGCGCCTTCCATGGCCAGGCGCACGGCGATGGCCTCGCCGATGCCACGGCTGGCGCCGGTGACCAGGGCGGTCTTGCCGGCCAGCCGTCCGTTGGGGTTGATCTGCGGCATGGGGTCCTCGTGGGGCTTGATCCCGCCCTCTTAGCGCGCCGGCGCGAACCGGCCTATATCTGCCCCATGCCGAGCGAGACCCCCGCGCCTCTGAAGGGCGCCGCCCTGATCAAGGACCATGTGCGCCGCCTGCCCGACGCGCCCGGCGTCTATCGCATGGTCGGCGAGGCCGGTGAGGTGCTCTACGTCGGCAAGGCCCGCTCGCTGAAAAAACGCGTGCTGCAATATGCGCAAGGGAGGTTCCACACCCAGCGCATCGCCCTGATGGTCGACCTCACCCGGGCCATGGAGTTCGTCTCCACCCGCACCGAGACCGACGCCCTGCTGCTGGAAATCAACCTGATCAAGCAGCTGAAGCCCCGCTTCAACGTGCTGCTGCGCGACGACAAATCCTTCCCGGAGATCGTCATCCGCCGCGAACACCCCGCCGCCCAGCTGCGCAAGCACCGGGGCGCCCACACCATCAAGGGCGACTATTTCGGCCCCTTCGCCAGCGCCCACGCCGTCACCCGCACCCTCAACACCCTGCAGAAGGCCTTCCTGCTGCGCTCCTGTTCCGACAGCGTCTATGAGGGCCGCACCCGGCCCTGCATGCTGCACCAGATCAAGCGCTGCGCGGCCCCCTGCACCGGCCTGGTCAGCCTCACCGACTACGCCGCCCTGGTGGACCAGGCCGAGGCCTTCCTGCGCGGCAAGAGCCGGCTGGTGATGACCGGGCTCTCCGAGCAGATGCAGGCCGCCTCCGACGCCATGGAGTTCGAGACCGCGGCGCGCCTGCGCGACCGCATCCGCGCCCTGGCCTCGGTGGCCCAGGAACAGCAGATCAATCCCGAGACCCTGGAGGAGGCCGACGTCTTCGCCCTCCACGCCGAGGGCGGCCAGGCCTGCGTACAGGTGTTCTTCTTCCGCGCCGGCCAGAACTGGGGCAACCGCGCCTACTTCCCCCGCGTCGACCGCAGCGACGAGCCGCCTGAGGTGATGGCCGCCTTCCTGGGCCAGTTCTATGACGACAAGCCGATCCCGAAGCTGATCCTCGTCAACACCCTCCCCAACGACCGCGACCTGCTCTGCGAGGCCTTCGCGCTTAAGGCCGGCCGCAAGGTGGAGATCGCGCGGCCCCAGCGCGGCGAAAAGGCCCAGCTGACCGACCACGCGCACACCAACGCCCGCGAGGCGCTCGGCCGCCGCATGGCCGAGGGCTCGGCCCAGGTGCGCCTGCTCACCGGCGTCGCCGAGGCTCTGGGCCTCGACGCCCCGCCGGAGCGGATCGAGGTCTATGACAATTCCCACATTTCCGGGACCAATGCGGTGGGCGGCATGATCGTCGCCGGCCCCGACGGCTTCCAGAAAAGCCAGTACCGCAAGTTCAACATCCGCGACGCCGAGCTCACCCCCGGCGACGACTACGCCATGATGCGCGAGGTGCTGCGGCGCCGGTTCGCCCGCCTGGTCAAGGAGGAGGACGCCGGCGAGGCCCCGCCCCGCCCCGACCTGGTGCTCATCGACGGCGGCGCGGGCCAGCTGGCCGTGGCCCTGGAGGTGATGACCGAACTCGGCTGCGACGACATCGCCGTGGTCGGCGTCGCCAAGGGCCCCGACCGCGACGCCGGCCTGGAGCGCTTCTTCGCGCCGGCCAAGCCGCCGTTCATGCTCGAACCCAAATCCCCGCTCCTCTACTACCTCCAGCGCCTGCGCGACGAAGCCCACCGCTTCGCCATCGGCGCCCACCGCACGCGGCGCGCCGCCGACATGACCAAGAACCCCCTCGACGAAATCGACGGCGTCGGCCCCGGCCGCAAACGGGCGCTGCTGCATGCCTTCGGCAGCGCGCGGGGGGTGAGCCGGGCGTCCGTGGACGACCTGGCCAAGGTGGACGGCGTCAGCGCGTCCTTGGCGCAGCGGGTGTTTGCTTATTTTCGGAGGCCCTAGACGCCACTCACCACGCGGACAAGCTGCACTCTTCGAAAGGGGAGAGGCGCCTTGCTGTTATCCACCGGAAGAGCCGTTGCGGGTGTCCAGCCCGGATAGATTGATGACAGTGTCCTCCTGAGTGGGAAGGGCTCTAGCGCCGTCGCAGCCCGCCAAGCACGCCGCGGATCAGCTCCCGTCCCACCTGGCTGCCGATGGTGCGCAGCATCGACTTGACCAGGGCCTCGCCCATGCCCTGGCGGTTGGAGGCGCGCGGCGCCGCGGCCCGGGTGCGCGCCGGCGCGACCTCCCGGGCGTCGGCCTTCGCCGCCGCCGCCTCCGCCTGGATCTCGGCGGCGTCATCGCTGGCCCTGCGGGCGCGCTGCTGAAGCACCTCATAGGCGGACTCTCGGTCCTTGGTCTCGTCGTAGAGCCCGCGCACGGGGCTCTGGGCGACCAGGCCAGACCGCTCATCGGGAGTCAGCGGGCCCAGCCGCGACGCAGGTGGTCGGATGAGAGTCTTCTGCACCACCGTCGGCGCGCCCTTCTCGTCCAGCACCGACACCAGCGCCTCGCCGACCCCCAGCCCCTGGATCGCCTCGGCGGTGTCGAAGGCCGGGTTCGGGCGGAAGGAATCCGAGGCCGCCTTCAGGCCGCGCGGTTCGGCGGGGG
>CAXNKO010000307.1:0-3642 GCA_964202685.1 Caulobacterales bacterium | reverse complement strand
GATCCCGACCGCATCACCCGGCGCGCCCAGCGGCTGATCACATTCATCGATCGCCACGTGGGCAAGACCCTGGACGAGGCCACCGCGCGGATCGCCGTGTCGGTGGATCCGGCCTATCTCGACGCCGCCTTCGAGACCATCGACAACGCCCACGGCGGCCTGGACGGTTACCTGGAAGAGGCGCTGGGTCTCGACGAGCGGCTGCGCGAACGGGTGCGTGAACGCATCCTCGCCTGAGCCAAAGACGCCCGCCACGGCTTCCCAGCCACGGCGGGCGCTTCAGGGGGACAGGCTCTCCGCGAAGAGCCTGGGGAGAATTTGCGCTTGAGCGCGCTTGTCGCCTAATCACCACGGCGTGTTACACGGAGGGGTGATGAACAGCTTCCAGCCGCCGCGCCGAATCCTCATGGGCCCGGGCCCCTCGGACGTCAGTCCGCGGGTGCTGGCCGCACTTTCCCGCCCCACCATCGGCCACCTTGACCCGGCGTTCCAGGCACTGATGGAGGAGATCAAGGCTGGCCTCGCCCGGCTGATGAACGCCCCGGGCTACGCCTGCGTGCCCCTGCCGGCGCCCGGCACCGCGGGCATGGAGGCGGCGATCATGAACCTGCTGCAGCCCGGCGAGCGGGCGGTGATCGCGGTCAACGGCGCCTTCGGGGGCCGCATGGCCGACATGGCCGGTCGCGCCGGCGCCCAGGTGGTCACCGTGGACCACGATTGGGGCCAGCCAGTTGATCTGGCCCGGGTCGAGGCCGCCCTGGCTGAGGCGCCGGCCAAGGTGCTGGCCTTCGTCCACGCCGAAACCTCCACCGGCGCCCGCAGCGACGCCGGGCCGCTCTGCGCGGCGGCCCGACGGCACGGGGCGCTGTCGATCGTCGACTGCGTCACCTCCCTGGGCGGTATAGCCGTCGATGCCGCCGGCTGGGACGCCGACGTGGTCTATTCGGGAACCCAGAAGTGCCTCTCGGCCCCGCCCGGCTTGTCGCCCATCGCGCTCAGCCCCCGGGCCCAGGCCGCCATCGCGGCGCGCACCGAAAGGCCCCGCAACTGGTTGTTCGATTTCCAGCTCCTCATGGGCTACTGGGGCGGGGAGGGCGGCCGCACCTACCACCACACCGCCCCGATCAACGCCCTCTATGGCCTGCACGAAAGCCTGGTCGCGCTGTTCGAGGAGGGGGTGCAGGCCTCGATCATGCGCCACGCGCGGATGCACGCGGCCCTTGCGGCGGGGCTTGAGGCCCTGGGTCTGGCCTTCCTTGTCGACGCCCGACACCGCCTGCCGCAGCTCAACGCCGTGCGGGTTCCCGACGGGATCGACGAGGCGGCGGTCCGCGCCCATGTCCTGGCCCAGTGGGACCTGGAGATCGGCGCGGGCCTCGGTCCCCTGAAGGGCAAGGTGTGGCGCATCGGCCTGATGGGCGCCTCGGCCACCGCCTGGCATGTGCGCCTTTGCCTGACCGCTCTGGCCGACGCCCTGGGGGCCCAGGGCCACGCCGTGGACGCGAAGGCGGCGCTGGCCGCCGTCGAAGCCAGCCTGACCCTGGAGATCTGACCATGATCGGGCCCGACGACCGCGGCCTGACCCTCGGCGACGGCCTGTTCGAAACCCTGCTGGCGGTGGACGGCGTCCTGCAGGCGGAGCCCGCGCATATGGCGCGGCTGACGAAAGGTTGCGCCGCGCTGGGCCTGCCAGCCCCGGACCTCGACCTGGCGCGGCGGCTGATGGCCGCGGCGCTGGCGGACGCCGGTCTGACCACCGGCCGCGCGGCCGTGCGCCTGACCTTGACGGCGGGCGCCGGCGGCCGTGGACTGGACCGTCCGGCGCTGATCGCGCCGCGCATGCTCACCGCCGCCGCACCCGCGCCGCGGCCCACGACGCCCGCTCGGCTGGCGATCAGCCGCGTGCGGCGTAACGAGGGCTCGCCCACCTCGCGGCTGAAGACGCTGGCCTATCTCGACAATGTACTGGCCCGGCGTGAGGCGGCCGCGGCGGGGGCGGACGAAGCGGTGATGCTGAACAACGCCGGCCACCTGGCCTGCGCCGCGGCGGCCAACCTGTTCTGGCTTCGGGACGGACGGCTGTTCACGCCGGCGCCGGACTGCGGCGTGCTGGAGGGGGTGGTGCGCGCGGCGGTGATCGCCGAGGCTGGCCGCCGCGATGTTGAGGTTCTCGAGGTCCGCGCCGCGCCCGAGGTCCTGGCCCAGGCCGAGGCCGTCTTCATCACCAACAGCCTCATCGGTGTTCGCGCCGCGTCGAGCCTGGATGGATTACGGCTGCCAACCGCAAAGCTCGTAGAGGACATTGCGGCCGGCATTTGACGTCACGTCCTACGGTGGGCAGTCCGTGCAAGTGATCACATCGGCCCGGCGCGGCCGCAAATAGAAGGTCGAGTTGAAGTTCAGCGTGTTCGGGATGATGGTCTTCAGCGGCGTGTCATACTTGTAGATCACGTCGGCCTTGATGACGCTTTCGTTGGCCGCCAGCAGGTTGGCGGGAAAGCCGGCCACGGTGGAATTCTGCACCAGCTTGGTGAGCGACGCGCCGCTGGCCTTGCTCCACAGCACCTTCGGAACCGCCCCGGCGTCGGCCTTGACGCTGGTCACCCGCAGCGAAAGGCCGGTGGTCGAATAGGGCGAGACCACGGCCTTGCCGATGTAGAGTACCTTGTCGAGATCGGCATTGGTCATCGACGCCCCTGACTGGGCCACCAGATCGCCCACCGCCGAGGCTGCGTGGCTGGCGCGCCGCTCGGCCATCATGGCCAGGGTGAGCTCGGCCAGACCCATGTAGAGCAGGATCATGATCGGCGCGATGAAGGCGAACTCGATCGCCGAGACGCCGCGCCGGTCGCGAAGAAACGCCCTTAGTTGCATTTTGCGCCGACCTGGGGATCGTTGTTGTAGGGCTCGTTGCGGAACGCAACGACCGCGGAGACCAGCCGCTTGCCGTCGCCCATATTCTCCATGGCGTCGTTCAACAGCGGCGTGAACAGGGTCCAGGGGTAATAGGCGCGCACCAGAACGATGTCGCCGGGCCCGCCGGGCGAAAAACAGGTTGCGCCCGGATCGAACGTACCCGGGTTCTGGGGGGTGTCGTTGGCCATGCCCTGATAGTCGTCGATCGCGAAGGTCTGGACATCCACGATGAGCGTCGCGCTGCAACCCCCGGACAACCAGCTCATCCGCGCGCAGACCAAATCGCGGAAATTATCCTTGGAGGTTGCGCCACCGGTCTGGAACTCGCCGGTCCGGATCCGCCGAGCCGCCGATTCCGTGGCCCCTTCAATGGTCGTTGAGACCACGAACACCAGCGCCAACTCTACGATCCCGAACAGCAGCAGCAGGAACGGAAAGGCGACAAAGGCGAACTCCACCGCCACCGCGCCGCGGCGGGCGGCCGCGAACCGCCGGACGGCCGAAAATCGCGTTCCGCCGCGCGCCATGATGTCGATCTCCGCAATCTCAGGCGGAAGCTTAGCGGAGCAGTCCTAACTGTAACCGTTCACCTCCCCCAGGCAGTCAGGCGGGCATAGCGGATGGGGCGGCTGCGCTGCGGGCGCTTGAGACGGCTCTTTCGATGATCGCCCACGGATCCAGTCGACGTCGTCGGGAGGTCTCGACGATGCTTAAAATGGCGGCGTA
>CAXNKO010000306.1:0-3655 GCA_964202685.1 Caulobacterales bacterium | reverse complement strand
GGTTGACGCCAGGGACTATGGCGCCATCGAGGCCAATGTGCGATCTAAGGTAGAGTTGATTCGCACGATTCGCAGGGAACTGGCGGGGCGCTGAGGCGGCCTGGAAAGTCATCCTGAGGCCTACCTAAATTTTTCGCTTACAATGTTCGCCCCAAAGTGAACCAAACCCCGGTTCGACGAGTCTTTGCGGATGAAACCGGTCCCACGCCCCTCGCCATCTCCCGACACACGCCCCGTTAACGCGCTGCCGCCCATCCTGCGCCTGGTCTCTGATCGGAGTGGGACGATGGGCAAGCGAGACGTGAAGCGCGGCGCGGCCATGGACAAGAGCCTGCGTGAGATGATGGACGCGGCGCGCAGCCTGCCCATACCGGTGAGTCTGCTGGCGTTGATCGACAGTCTTCACGCCCAGGATGACGTGGCCGGCGATAGCCGCGACCTGCGCAACCGCGCCCGGCGTTAGGCGGGCCGGCGGCGCTCAAAGGCTTTCCGGCCGGGGTCCGCCGGTGGCCCAGTCCAACAATTCCACCGTGTGGACCACGGGCGCGGGACTCGCGGTGGCGAGCTGGGTCAGACAGCCGATATTTCCGCTGGCCACCACATCGGCCGCCAGCGCGGCCAGCCGCTCGAGCTTGCGGTCGCGCAGCCGCCCGGCCAGGGCCGGCTCGAGGATGTTGTAAACCCCGGCCGATCCGCAGCAGAGGTGGCTCTCGGCCGGCTCCGACAACCGAAACCCGGCCTTGGTCAGCAACTCGGCCGGCGGGGCGCGGACACCCTGGCCGTGCTGCAGCGAGCAGGCGGCCTGGTAGGCGACCGTCAGGGGCTCGGCCTGGCCGGCAGGCGGCAGGCCATAGGTTGCGATCACCTCGGTGACGTCGCAGGCCACGGCGGCGACCCGCGCCGCCCTGGCGGCGTAGGCGGGCTCGTCGCGCAGCAGGTAGCCATAGTCCTTGAGGCTGGTCCCGCACCCGGCCGCGGTGACGACGATGGCGTCCAACCCGCCGGCCTCGATCACGGCGGTCCAGGCGTCGACGTTGGCGCGGGCGGCGGCCTTGGCCTGAGCCTCGCGCCCCAGGTGGTGGGCGATGGCCCCGCAGCAAACCTCCCCCGGCGAAGCGATCACCGCCAGGCCCATGCGCTGGAACAGCCGGACGGTGGCGGCCCGCACCTGCGGCCGCAGCACCGGCTCGGCGCAGCCCAGCAGCAACGCCACCCGGCCGCGGGGGACGTCCGGTCCGGCGGGGTCGGGCTGGGCTCGGGGCAACCGCCTGGGCGCCAGGGCCAACATCGCGGCGAGGGGCGCCAGCGCCGGGACGCGTTCGATCAGCGCGCGAAACGGGCGGGCCACATGGGCGAACCGGAGCGCCGCGCGAAAACGCCCCGGCCTGGGCAGCACGGCGGCCAGCAGCGCCCGATAGATGCGCTGCATCCAGGGACGGTGGTGGTGGATTTCCACATGCGACCGGGCGTGGTCGATCAGCCGTCTGTAGCTCACCCCCGACGGGCAGGTGGTCTCACAGGCCAGGCAGGAGAGGCAGCGGTCGATATGTTTGACCACCTGGGGGGAGGGCGCACGTCCGCTCTCCAGCATGTCCTTGATCAGGTAGATGCGCCCGCGCGGGCTGTCGAGTTCGTCGCCCAGCAGCACATAGGTCGGGCAGGTGGCGGTGCAGAAACCGCAGCGCACGCAGCGGCGGATCTCCGCCGCCGAACTCGCCAGGTCGGGCTCAGCCAATTGCTGCGGGGTGAATTCGGTCTTCATGCGCTTCCCCGGCGATCGACGAACACCCGGCCGGGGTCAAAGGCGGTGCGCACCCGATCCGCCAGGGCCGTCTGGGCCGGCGACTGGGGGTGGAAGGCCGGCGCATCGCGGACGCCGTCCGCCAACACCAGGGTGGCATGGCCGCCGAGCTGCTCGGCCACGGCGCGGACCTGGCCAGCGCGGGCCGCGTCCAGCCGCATCCAGACGAGGCCGCCCGCCCAGTCGATCAGCCGGGGGGCGTCCTGGGCGCCAATCATCTCCGCGACCTGCGCCCCGCTGGCGGGCGGAACCGAAATCCGCCACAGGCCGCCAGGCTTGCCGGTCAGGGCCGCCAGCGCCGCGATGCCGCGCCAGGTCTCGTCAGCCTCGATCGCGGTGAGCGTTTCCACGCCGCCGTACCCCCCCATTGCCGCGCTCAGCCGGGTGACCCGGGCGGCGACGGAGGCGCCAAACCCCTCCAGGCGCAGGAACAACGTCCTGTCCAGCCACGCCGCGGCGGAAACCTCCAGCGGCGCGCGCATGGCGGCCCCCATGGCGCTCACCGCCTGGGCCTCGCCGATGGGGTGAAGGCGCAGGGTGGCGCTGGCGCGGGGCGCCGGCTGGGTGCGCAGGGTGACGGAGGTCAGCAGCGCCAGCGCCCCCCACGATCCCGCCATCAGCTTGGGCAGGTCGAAGCCGGTGACGTTCTTCACCACCCGGCCGCCGGCCTTGAACACCACCCCGCGGCCCGACACCGCCTCGAAGCCGAGGAAATGATCCCGGGCCGCCCCGGCGAGAATCCGCCGCGGCCCGGAAAGGTTGGCCGCGATCACCCCGCCCAGGGTGGCCTGGCCGGCCGCAGCCCCCAGCAGCGGTCCCAGGTCCGGCGGCTCGAAACCAAGCCGCTGACCATGCGCCGCCAGCAGCGGCTCGATGTCGGACAGCGTGGCGCCCGCGCCCGCCGTGAGCACGAACTCCTGCGGGTCATAGTCGATCACGCCCGCCATCCGCCGGGTGTCGAGCACCGTGGCCGGCGGCGGGTCGCAGGCCCCATAGGCCGCCTTGGAGCCGCCGCCGCGGATTTCCAGCCGCCGCCCGTCCGCCCCCGCCTGGCGGATCATCTCCGCGGCCTCGCGGGCGTCGGCGGGTTCAAGCGCCGCCATTTCAGAACCGCGGCAGGTGGGGGAAGGGCGTGCGGCCGCGGTGGACATGGACGCGGCCCAGTTCGGCGCAACGGTGCAGGGTGGGGAACACCTTGCCGGGATTGAGCAGCAGGTCGGGGTCGAAGGCCTGTTTCAGCCGCTGCTGCTGCTCCAGATCGTCGGCATTGAACATCACCGGCATCAGGTCGCGCTTTTCCACCCCCACTCCGTGCTCGCCGGTAAGCACGCCGCCCATCTCCACGCACAGTCGCAGGATGTCAGCCCCGAAGGCCTCGGCCGCCTCGAGTTGACCGGGCCGGTCGGCGTCGTAGAGGATCAGCGGATGCAGGTTGCCGTCGCCGGCGTGGAAGACATTGACCACCGCCAGCCCGCAGGCCTGCGACATGGCCGCCGTGCGGCGCAGCACCTCGGGCAGGGCGCGGCGCGGGATGGTGCCGTCCATGCAGTAATAGTCCGGCGACAGGCGGCCCACCGCCGGGAAGGCCGCCTTGCGCCCGGCCCAGAACCGCGCCCGCTCGGCGGCGTCGGCGGCGGTGCGCACGGTGGTGACGCCGTTGCCAGCGGCGATGGCGCAGACCTCGTCCAGCAGCGGGTCGCACTCGGCGGCCGGGCCATCCAGCTCCACGATCAGCAGCGCCTCGGCGTCCAGGGGGTAGCCCGCGCCG
Organism: Caulobacterales bacterium; assembly: GCA_964202685.1. Lineage (GTDB taxonomy): Bacteria > Pseudomonadota > Alphaproteobacteria > Caulobacterales > Caulobacteraceae > Phenylobacterium. The sequence continues at coordinate 86 of CAXNKO010000306.1, read as the reverse complement.
ACGAAGGCTTCCGCGGCATGGATCGCCGGACGGTCCATCATCTCCAGCCCGGCCGGGACAATGCCGGCGGCCATGATGTCGGCGAC